>NZ_JADYWR010000017.1:0-86241 GCF_015864705.1 Pseudoalteromonas sp. NGC95 | reverse complement strand
GTTCGCGCTCTTCAGGAGCGTTGTCGATTGATGCGAAATCTTTAGCAACACCGCCGTATACTTTTGCAAGTACGTTAGTGATTGCTGCAGTTAGTGTAGTTTTACCGTGGTCAACGTGGCCAATTGTACCAACGTTTACGTGCGGTTTTACGCGTTCAAACTTTTCTTTTGCCATGACGGAACCTATCAGTTTTGTGTATCTAAATTACATATGAAAATAATCCACCAGAGGTAGATTAAGTTAATTTTTTCAAATAGTATTTTCTGACAGATAAAGGAAGTAATCAAGGAGATTCTTAGGACTGGTGCTGATAGGCAGAGTCGAACTGCCGACCTCACCCTTACCAAGGGTGCGCTCTACCAACTGAGCTATATCAGCAACACAAGAACTGGAGCGGGCAGCGGGAATCGAACCCGCATCATCAGCTTGGAAGGCTGAGGTAATAGCCATTATACGATGCCCGCATAAAAATCTGTTCTTAAACTACCTCTAACCGTCAAGAATAAAGTGGTGGAGGGAGCTGGATTCGAACCAGCGAAGGCTGAGCCGTCAGATTTACAGTCTGATCCCTTTGGCCGCTCGGGAACCCCTCCACGATAATTCTCTACTAATTCACTTCCGGTAAAAGGAAAGTGGTGCCGACTAACCGAGTCGAACGGTTGACCTACTGATTACAAGTCAGTTGCTCTACCAGCTGAGCTAAGTCGGCACTGCTTTAGTACGGGGCGAGATATTAGAGTAAGGTTTATTGGGATGCAACAATAAAATTAAAAAAAGTGTAAATTTTTAGTTTAAATGCTCAATATTCACGCGAAAATGCGTTTTTTGCACTTTTTTATACTGTTTCGGTTAATTCGTACCAATAATTCAATCCCTTCATTACGAGTAATGAATCAAAAATACTTCCTGCAAATTGCTGCTGCAATAGTGAGCCATAGCCACCAGCAAAAATAATTTGTGTTGCTTGTTCTGTTTTTTGAGCCGTTAAATTCAGCTTAGCTTGCTCAATTGCCCCGATGGTTGCCACTAAGGCACCGTTTTTTAAACCATTTGGCGTGTTTTTACCCAATTCATTAGTAAACGGTGTTTTACCGTCATCAAAAACACGTTGGGTGTTTTGTGTAAGCGATGAGGTCATTAAATCAAGCCCAGGTAAAATCCAGCCACCTAAGTGTAGGCCTTCACTATTGAGCACATCAATTGTTGTCGCAGTACCCGCATCAACAACAATACATGCTGTGTTTGGATATAACGTAAAGCCTGCAATAAGCGCAAGCCACCTGTCTATGCCTAAGTTACCCACATGCTCGTAAGCGCATACAAGATCTCCAAGCGTTTTGGTTACCTTGGCCTCAAAGCAAGTAATATTATTACTAGCCGCTTGCGCGAGAATATCGTTTAGTAAATCACTGCGCCCTACGCATGCATAAATCACTTCGGTTATTTGCAACCAAGGTAGGTTATTTATATCTGCTGGTTGTGCTTGCTCGTTATGCCACAGCACAGCTTTTAGTGATGTATTTCCTACGTCGATCAGTAATCTCATACTTGCGCCTTTCTGAGGGAGACTTCCCCACCGTAATAACTTTTTACTTCACCATCTTGGCGAATTCGTATTCCACCTTGTGGGTCAATACCTTCGCATATTCCACGCCAGCTTCGGTGCCCTGTATTTAGCTCAACATAATCGCCAGCAAACGCATTAAGCGAATTCCATTGCTCATACATATCTTGTAAGCCAGTTTGACGATACTGCACTAAACGCTGCTCTAAATGATAAGTAAGTGACGCCACCAGCTGGTTTTTATCAAGCTTTTGAGTATGTTGATTTAAGTCGGTCCACGCTTGGTCTATATGTTGGCTAAAACTCTCAGGCATTTGTAAATTAATACCTATACCAATCACTAACTGACAAGGTCCTTGCGGTTGACCATCTAATTCAACCAATACACCTGCAAGTTTTTGTTTATTTATATAAATATCGTTAGGCCATTTAAGCTCTACGTCAATTTGGTATAACGCTTTAATTGCATCATAAACAGCAAGGCCTACCGCAATTGATACACCCATTGCAGCTTGAAGACCGTCATCTAAACGCCAAAAGTAACTGTAATACAAATTAGCGCCAAATGGGGATTGCCAAACACGGCCGCGTCGGCCACGCCCTGCTTGCTGCATTTCAGCAACAATAACAGTGCCAGACTCAAGCGCTGTTTTAGCCTGTATACGGCGCATAAGCTCGCTGTTGGTCGAATCAATAATAGGGTGTACTTCTACATCGGCAGTATTAGCACCTAGCGCTTTGTAGTGCTGATCAATTTGTGTTTTATTTAAAAGGCCCACCTGACTATTCAAACAGTAGCCTTTGCCAGTCACTTTAAAAATATCCAAGCCCATTTCTTGTAACGTTTTGATATGTTTACTCACCGCAGCTCGGCTAATTCCTAGCTTTTCACCCAAGGCTTGGCCAGATACAAAGCCCCCTTGGTTAAGTGCATTTAAAATAGCGAGTTTGTTTCCATCAGGTGCTTTCATTGCTCAGGCTCCGCGTTAATATGGCATTCGCTGCGCGCATCTATTAAACGCACTTCGTGTTCTAGCATAATGCTGTAACGCGTATAAACCACTTGCTGAATGTGTTTAATCATTTTTATTAGGTCGATACCTTCACTATTTCCGTGATTAACAAGTACTAATGCTTGTTGTTGATGCACTTCGATACCGGCCTCGCGGTGCCCCTTTAAACCACTTTTATCGATTAGCCAACCTGCTGCGACCTTGTGATGGCTTTGTCCATATTCGTAATGAGGTAAATCTGCAAATTCCTTTAATAGCTCAGCTAACTGCTGGTTGGTTATTATTGGGTTTTTAAAAAAGCTACCCGCATTGGCAAGTGTATATGGGTTAGGTAATTTGCTATTACGCGTTTTCATAACCTGATCGAATACTGCTTGCGGAGTAATAATATCTAGCTGCTGCAAAGGGCCATAACTTAATACTGGTTGCCATTTTTTTGGGAGCGCTAAATGCACTTGCGTGATCACCGCTTTATTTTTGAGAGCATTTTTAAATATTGAGTCTCTGTAAGCAAATTCACATTGCTCGTTATTTAGTGAGTGCATCGTTTTAGTGGTTATATCGAAGTATTCTACCAACTCGACAAATTTAGCTATCTCAACGCCATAAGCACCAATATTTTGTACCGGTGATGCGCCAACAGTGCCCGGTATAAGTGCTAGATTTTCAAGCCCGGGTATATTTTCCTCTAATAAATAACTGACTAGTTGATGCCAGTTCTCGCCTGCAGCAATACTTATTAGTGTGTCGCTCCCACGCTCGGTAATTTTAATGCCTTTTAAGGCTATTTTTATAACCGTACCCATGTAGTCATTTAAAAATACGGTATTACTGCCCTCGCCTAGCAAACAAAACGGTGCACTAAAACTTTGCGTTTTAAGTTGCTCAAGCTGAGTAATTTCAACAAAATTTTGGCATTGGCTGTTTAATGCGAATGTATGTAAGGAGTGTAATGAATGCGCCACAAAGCTCTCTAAAAATACCGGTAACTAATCGCAATAGTTTACCTCATCGTCGCAAATGTGGCACTAGATTGTAAAAATCACTCAACCCACCGTGTCAATCGTGATATAAAACCAGCACTTTTTTATTTGTGTTCAGAGTAATGATGAAAATTAAACCTCTTTTTTTAAGCCTCGCTATGGCGGGTATGTGTTCGCAAGCAATGGCTAATGCGATTGACCAAAACTCGTATGCTAACCTTGATGATGTTGTTACTACTCACTTAAACCTTGATTTAGATGTCGACTTTGCCGACAAGCAGTTAGAAGGTTTTGTGGAGCATACTCTTCAGTGGAACAACAGCAAAAGTAGAACTCTGGTACTTGATACCCGCGACTTAGACATTGATAAAGTAATGTACAAAGATCAAAGTGGTAACTGGAAAAAGGCGACTTTTGATTTAGCTAAGCGAGATGACGTTAAAGGTTCAAAGCTTACTATTAAGTTTAAAAACCAAGCTGAATTAGTTCGTATTTACTACAACAGTCGTCCAGAAGCATCTGGCCTGCAATGGTTAACACCAGAGCAAACGGCAAGTAAAACGCATCCATTTATGTACAGCCAATCGCAAGCAATTCATGCACGTAGTTGGATCCCAGTGCAAGATACACCCGCAATGCGTGTAACTTACTCTGCACGAATTCATACACCAAAAGATATACGTGCTGTAATGAGTGCCGATAACAAAGATGCGCTTTATAAAGATGGCGACTACATTTTTGATATGCCACAAGCAATTTCACCTTACCTAATTGCTATTGGCGCAGGTAACTTAGAATTTAAAGCAATGTCGCACCAAACGGGCATATTTGCAGAGCCTACAATTTTAGATGCCTCAGTTGCTGAATTTGACGACACCCAAGCCATGATCGACAAAACAAACGCTATGTACGGCGAATATGCATGGGGTCGCTACGACTTATTAATGCTACCGCCAAGTTTTCCGTTTGGTGGCATGGAAAACCCACGCTTATCATTTATAACCCCAACGGTTGTTGCCGGTGATAAAAGCTTAGTTAACCTTATTGCCCATGAGCTTGCTCATTCTTGGTCAGGTAACTTAGTAACTAACGCAACGTGGGAAGATTTATGGTTAAACGAAGGTTTTACCTCGTACGTTGAAAACCGCATTATGGAAGAAGTATTTGGTCGTGACCGTGCGGTTATGGAACAAGCACTTGATTCAGCGTCTTTACGCGCACAAATTAAAACAATTGATGCACCAGATACACGCCTTAATTTAAAACTTAATGGCCGCGACCCAGACGATGCGTTTAGCTCAGTGCCTTACACTAAAGGTCAGTTATTTTTAATCTATCTAGAAAATAAATATGGCCGCGATAAGTTTGACCCGTTCGTAAAAGCATACTTTAAAGAATTTTCGTTTAAATCACTTACTACCGCGCAATTTGTTACTTACTTAAAAGCTAACTTAATTGAGAAGTACCCTGATGTTGTAAGTATGGATAAAGTAAACGAATGGATTTTTGAGCCTGGCTTACCAAGTGATGCGCCAAATCCTACGTCTGATGCATTTGATAAAGTAGATACTGCAACAGCAGCATGGTTGAAAGGCGACACAACAGCAACTCAACTACCAACGGCTGATTGGTCTGTGCATGAGTGGCTACACTTTTTAAATAACTTACCACGCGATTTAAGCATAGAGAAAATGAGCGAGCTTGATAGTGAATTTAACCTAACGCAATCAACTAACGCTGAACGTGCGTTTGCTTGGTTTATGCTAGCAGTAGGTAATGGTTATCAACCAATTTATCCTGCGCTTAATAAGCACTTATCAGGTATTGGCCGTCGTAAGTTAATTGTGCCGTTATATAAATCACTTATCACTAACGGTAAAAAAGACTGGGCACAAAGCGTGTACTTAAAAGCACGCCCTGGGTATCACCCTCTTGCGCAAGGTACTATTGACGCATTATTTGAATAAATAGCGTTAACTAGAAACTAAAAAGGGCCAAATTTGGCCCTTTTGTTTTTCTGTTATTTTACTTTGTTACTTTTTCTAAAAAAGCTTTACGCTCTGCAGTTGTGGCTTGTTGCCACCAAAAATCAAGCATTTGCGGCGCACTTGGCATGCCTTTACCTGTAATTGGTGCTATCGGCTTTATTGGCTGACTAGGACGTGAAGGTCCTGCAGGCATTGTATTTTGCATTACCGGTTTATTGCTTGCTAGTTGCGTGTTAGAAATAACACTTAAAGGCTTAGCAACAGCGCTACTTTTTGCTTTTAAACTCACTTGTGGTGCTTCTGCAAATACTTTTGCAGATACTGCATTTTCAGCACGATTAAACACTAAGGTATAATCTTTACCTGCTTCAACAGTTACACTTACCCAAAATGGTTCCGACTCCACAACTTCGTGCGTGTCATAATCATCTTCATATAAATCGGTGTACTTTAGCCTAAGCTGATAAGTTCCGGGGGCAAGCTCTACATCATCAATACGACTAAACAAAGAGCTTTCTAGCATTTTATCGCCCACTTGCAGTGGTACAAATTCTTCTGGAAAGTGAATATTCTCAGCATTAGCCGAAAAACTAAGTAGTAATGCAACTGCACTACTTATTAAAATTGGTTTAAGCATATTAACTCCTTTATTTGATTTCAGTTTGACACTGCTTTGAAAGTTTGTCATTAGTGAGCTTAAAATTCACAACACTTAATTAGGAACACACTATGAGCCAAGAAACTATTTTTACCAAAATCATTAATCGTGAAATTCCAGCAGATATTATTTACGAAGATGAAAACACTCTCGCATTTAAAGATATAAACCCACAAGCGCCATTTCATGTGTTAATTATCCCAAAAAAAGCAATTGCTACTATAAATGATATAAATCCTGAAAACTCACATTTAGTAGGCAACTTATACGTAGTTGCAGCTAAGTTAGCTAAGCAATATAATTTTGCTGAGGACGGATACCGCGTAGTTATGAACTGTAACGAACATGGTGGGCAAACTGTTTATCACATACATTTACACATGCTTGGCGGTAAAGAAATGGGCTGGCCACCTTATCAAAATGTAAAAAAAGTAAAATAATTAAAAGTTTTTATTAAATTGTTCCACTCAATTAATTAGTTACAAATGTTATGATTTTTCATAGTTATAAAGAATAAATAGTTACTTATTTGCAACATTTTGTGTTTAAATAATCGTAATATCGTATTTGTTATTGAGTACATCAGCGATTTTCTAATACAAAAGGTGTGGAAGTCGTGGTAAACTTAGTCAGTCAGCTTTATAAAAGAGTATAAAAAACATGAGCAGTTCAGCCTTTTTGTTATTAGATCAAGAGCCAATTAACACTATTGGTATTAACGTTTTAGAACCTTTGTTAAAAACGCAAGGCCTTGACGTAACCACAGGTACTAATATTTTAGACATACCTGAAGGGACTCGACTTTTGTTTATTGAAACATCAAGCAAGGATGCATGGGGAAAACTAAAAGAACAACTAGTAAACCTACGTATTAAATGCGATATCATATTATTTAATTTAGACGAAAACCCTGAACTTGCTAATCGTGCATTGTTAAGCGGTATTCGTGGCGTATTTTACACAACAGATAACGCCGATGTATTAATGAAAGGTATTCGCTTACTACTTGAAGATCAACTTTGGTACCGTCGCGATATTATGTGTAATGCATTAAATCGTATGCTGCAATTTAATAAAGATGCGCTGCATAAACTAACCGAAGGTGATATTGAGCCTGTTAAACTTACTAAGCGAGAAAAAGCAATAATCTCACTAATGAGTAAAGGCTCGAAAAATAAAGAGATCGCAGAAGATTTAAGTATTAGTCCACACACTGTTAAAACACATTTATACAGCGCATTTAGAAAAACTAAATGTCGTAACCGTATTGAACTTCTATCGTGGGCACAACAAAATATCCCTGATGAAATTCGTTAATCAAATATTTAGTTTAAATTTAAAAGCAGACACTTAGGTGTCTGTTTTTGTATGTGCTATATACTTATCTAATAACAATTAGCTTAATTAAGTAATCTGTTTTGAGGATTGGTATAAGTGTATACTTTTGATAACTTTAGTTTAATAGCTACTTTGCTGGAATATTAATGCTCGACTCCTTCACTCTTTACTTTGCCAGCATCGCCATCATGGTCGTAATGACCTTACTTAACTTTTTGACATGGCGAACAAACAAACAAATATCGGGCACGCTGCTATACATTTTCTATCCCATATTGCTATTAGGCTCTGTTATTGGCTTTACTCTTGTTGGTGATACACATAATTTAGTAATTATTAGCGCTGCCAGTAGCATGATGTTTGCCGCATCAATAGTGCACTGCCTTTCACTTAGTCAGTTTTTAAATTATCGCGGTATTGGTTTTAAATTACTCTGCTCAGTGACCGCTTTTTGCACTGTAATGCTTGGCTATTACACCTTTTTTGACCCATCTCTACACGAAAGAGTGATTGCATCCGATATACAACACATAGCAGAAGCCGGTTTTTTACTGTTTATATTTATTAAGTGTGCACGCAAACCCTATCCTAATGGCAGCATTGTATACATAACCATTTTAACGCTTGTTGCTTTAAGCTTTATTGGCCGCTCGTTATTTATGGATAACATTGAACAAAAAAATCTTTTAGTAAACGGCTGGTTTAGCTCATTATTATTTTTAAATGGCGTAATTGCTCCCATGTTTTATGCTGCAGGTATGGCGTTATTATGTAATGAGCGCAGAGAGCAGCACCTCAATAAATTAGCCGATAAAGCACAAAAAGATTTAGAAATACGCGGGCTCTTTTTATCAACTATAAGCCACGAAATTCGCACCCCGCTAAACGGTATTTTAGGCAGCGCCCAACTTGTTATGAACCAAACAAGTGATACCCGCAATAAAGCCTATTGCGAAGCGATTATAAATTCTGCCGAATCACTTAACTTATTGGTAGATAAGGTCCTTGATTACGCGAGTCTAGATCAAAGTGACGAAGCGCTTTACGAAGAAGATGTAGAGTTTAAAACATGGCTTAATAATTTATGCTTATTACTCAGTCCTCTCGCCGAGCAAAAGCAACTCAAGTTTGAACTAATATGTAATATTCCTGAGCAAGCCTGTTATTACTGCGACCAGCAAAAACTTAGGCAAATAATTATTAATTTAGTGGGTAATGCCATTAAGTTTACAGACCACGGAACCGTTAAAATTCAGGTTGATTTAGTATTAGAAAAGCAACTTGAGCACACTATAAAAATTAGTGTAAAAGATTCAGGGCCAGGTATAGAAAATGATGAGATAGCCTACTTAACAGAACCTTATGTACAAAGTAGTGCAGGAAAAGAGAAAGGAGGAACCGGCCTTGGTTTAGCTATTACCAGTCGCCTGCTTGAAAAGCTCAGTAGCCGACTCGAAATAGCCAGCCAGCTTGGTACTGGTAGTGTATTTAGCTTTACCGTTACTTTTACTTTAGGTGAATTAAGCCTTGTAGAGCAGCGCCATCAAACTAAAGATTACTTAACAGGTCTTGATGTACTACTGGTTGAAGATTTAGATTTAAATCAAAAAATTGCTATAGAATTTATGGCCGACGATGAGCACAAAATTAAGCTCGCAAAAGATGGGAAAAGCGCCATAGAGCTCATGCAAGCTCACCACTTCGATGTTGTTTTGCTTGATATGAACCTACCTGATTTAACAGGCCAAGAAGTACTTAAACGTCTAAAACGCATTGATCATAAAAATCAACGAACTCCAGTACTCGCATTTACTGCAAGCCTTAGCCCTGACGAAGTAAAAGAGTATTTAGAATTAGGAATAAAAGACATTGTAGGCAAGCCTATTAAGCACGAAAAGCTTCGCCAAGCACTTAGCGACTCTCAATCTAATCAAACTGCGAGTATTGCAGTAGAGCTTATTGATACGTTGTATGACAAAACAGCGGCCGAAACACTCACCAGCTCGTTTAGTGAAGATGAAGTATCGTCGATTTATAATGAGTTTGTGCTTTCGGCGCGTAACAAGCTAATTCGCTGTCAAAAGCTTATTGATCAACAACCAGAGCAATGCATTAAGCTTTTACATCGCCAAGCAAGTACCGCTCTGCAACTTGGTTTTAATCGCTATGGTATTGAGCTTAAAAAAATAGAGCGCCGCTTACTCGATAAAAAGCCACACAACGATATGCTTGATGAAGCGTTAGATCTGTGGCAACGCAGCTTAGAGCAATATTTAAAGTTTGTGCGTGGGCAGTTAGAGTAATAGTGAATTAGCTTTAAAAATAGCTAATTATTAGCCTCTTCCATATTTATCATCAAATCGCTCTATATCGCTTTCATCAAGTACAGCACCGGTTTGCACTTCAATGACAATTAACGGCTCTTTTTGATTATTAGCCAAGCTATGAATTTGTTTTGCGGCGATATAACACGATTGGTCGTGCGTTAGCGTATGCGCTTGCTCATTAATACACACATCTGCAATACCCGAAACCACAACCCAATGTTCAGCACGATGCTGATGGCGCTGCGTCGAAAGCTTAGCACCGCTGTTAACAGTAATTTTCTTAACTTTAAAGCCAATGCCTTCAACCAAAGTACGGTAATTCCCCCACGGGCGAAAAACCACTTGATGATGATTAAGTTTATCAGCCTGTGTTGTAGCAATTTTCTTAAGCAACAAAGGCAGAGAATCTAGCTCATTTTGGTTTGCAATTAACGTGGCATCATGAGTATGAATAATTGCTAAATTGCTTACTCCAAGCGTGGCAATAGTGTGTTCAGCCTCGTTAATAACTAAGTTATTAGTACTTTTTTGAGCCATATAATTAGCGTTTAAACTATTACCGCTTTTATCTTTTTTTGTAAGCGCATCAAGGGATGAAAAACTACCTACATCACTCCATTTTAAATCAACAGGCATAACAACTACGTTATTACTGCGCTCTAAAATGGCGTAATCAATTGAATCGCTTGGGCAGTGCTCAAGCGCACTGTTGCTTGGGCGGGTAAACCCTAAATCTTTAGTAAATTGCGCCGCTGCAGCAACACTCGTTGCTATTTTTGGCGCAAACCGCTCGAGCTCTTTTAAATAGACTGCGGGGGTAAATAAAAACATGCCGCTATTCCAGCTATAACCACCTTGGGTTAAATAACGGTTCGCTGTATCTACGTCAGGCTTTTCTTTAAATTGAGCTACATCGTAACAACCCGTTCCGGCAATAGCCGCGCCTTGTTTTATATAACCATAGCCAGTATGCGCCTCTGTAGGAGTAATCGAAAACGTAACTAGCTTTCCTTGTTCAGCAAGTTTTACAGCTTCAGGGAGCTTAGCTGTTAATACATCAAAGTTTTTAATATGATGATCGGCAGGCATCACTAATAGCGGGCCGGTAATCCCATTTTGCAGTGCATAGTGGGCGGCTAATGCGATGGCAGGAGCGGTATTTTTACCTTTGGGTTCGAGTAATAATGCAGTAGGAATTGAGCTTGCAGCTTGCTCGGCGGCAATAAATCGGTGCTGCTCGTTACACACTAAAATAGCATTATCAAACAACTCATTAGAAACACGCGCCAATGTACTTTGCAGTAATGACGTGTTTTCATTTAGTAGTGGTAAAAATTGTTTAGGCATTGCTTGGCGAGAAAGCGGCCACAAGCGAGAGCCTATGCCACCAGCTAAAATTACAGGAGTGATTAAAGTATTCATAATGTATATTAGCCGCCAACAAAAATATCAGCGGCTATTTTAACACTTTATTGGCTCTGCGCTAAATTAACGTATCTATATTAATGTAAAAGGGTCTGCATCTAAATAGGCAGGAAACGCTGCTTTAAACTCATCCAGTGGTGCTTTTTCAAGTGTTATTGTAACTAGCTGCTCGGTGTTATCTTGCGCTTTAGTTAATGCATCGCCTTTAAAGTCGTATACTGCGGTACCGCCATTGTGCGCCACACCATTGCCGTCTTCCCCCACGCGATTAACGCCTACTACGTAGCATAGGTTTTCCATTGCACGCGCCATAAGTAACGTATCCCAAATATGGCGGCGCACAGCAGGCCAATTTGCTACGTTTATCATTACATCGTAGTCGTTATTATTACGTTGAAATACCGGAAAGCGCAGGTCGTAACATACCTGCGGTAATAGTTTAAAACCGTTGATTTCAAAAACTTTGCGCTCTTGCCCCGCTACAACGTAGTCGCCCTCACTGCCTAAGCGAAATAAATGGCGCTTATCGTAATAACTCACCTCTCCATCGGGTTTTACCCAATAAAACCGATTTGCTTTTTTATCGCCTTGTGCAACAAGTACCGAACCCGCAATAACCGCATTATGTTTATGAGCCTGCGCTTTTAACCACGTCAGTACTTTACCATTTTCGGGCTCTGCACAATCTAAATTAATAGCAAAGCCAGTCGAGAATGTTTCTGGCAGTAAAATAAGATCGGGCTGATGCGTAATTGCGTCAAGCTGTTTATTAAACATGGCTAAATTAGCGTCTTTATCAAGCCAATAAAGCGAGCTTTGCAATGCTGTAATGGTTAAAGTTGACATAATATTTGCGCAGCCTCTATGAGAGTGTTGTCGTTTTTAGCAAAGCATAAGCGAATTACTTTATCGGTTGGTGGTTTTTGATAAAACACACTTAACGGAATAGCCGCCACACCTGCTTGCTCAACTAACCAATGGCAAAATTCAACATCGTTTAAATCCGATACATCACTGTAATCTAATAATAAAAAGTAAGTGCCTTGGCTAGGTAAAATTTTAAAACGACTATTACTTAAATGGCTCGCTAATAAGTCGCGTTTTTGCTGATAAAACCCACTTAGCTCATCTATATGCTCGCCTTGCTGCTCGAGCATATCGGCAAGCGCATGCTGTGCGGGGGTAAAACTTGAAAACGTAACGTACTGATGAATTTTTCTAAATTCGACAGCTAAATCGGCAGGTGCAATACAGTAACCCATTTTCCAGCCCGTACTGTGAAACGTTTTACCAAAACTCGATATAACAAAGCTTTTGGCAAATAATTCATCATCGCGTAATACGCTTAAATGCGGTTGTTCATCAAACGTAATGTGCTCATATACCTCATCGCTTATTACATACAAATTGTGAGTACCAACTAACTCTTTAAGCTCTTTTATATCTTGTGGCTGTAATATTTTACCGCTTGGGTTATGAGGCGTATTTATAATAATTGCACGGGTATTTTTAGTAATTGCTTGGCTTACTACTTGCCAATCAATAGTGTAATTTGGCGCACTTAAAGCAATGTGTACCGACTTTCCACCAGCAAGTTCAATTGCGGGTTGGTAAGAGTCATATGCAGGGTCAAATACAATCACTTCATCACTTGGGCGCACAATTGTTTGAATAGCCACAAACAATGCCTCTGTTGCACCCGAGGTAACAGTCACTTGATCAGCTGCGTTCATATCAGCTGCATATTTGCGCTTTGCTAAATCAGCAATTTGTTGCTGTAATCGTGGTACACCACTTGAAGGTGAATATTGATTAACGCCCTGCTGCACGTAATAATTTAACTGCGTTTTTAAAAGATCAGGAGCATCAAACTCAGGAAAGCCTTGAGAGAGATTAATTGCCGAAAACTCATTAGCCAACCCGCTCATTTGGCTAAATATACTAACGCCTAAATTTGGTAATTTACTTTCAAACACGTGATGCCCTTAATGATGGTTTTGCGCTTAAAGCGATGCTATCATTGCTTAAAACAGAAGTATAGCCGTCTAAAAACAATTAACTTTACGCTCATTAGTGAGGAATGTATGCAAAACAATACCGCTATTTCACAACTTATTGAAGCCGGAAAATGGGTTAGCCAAAAAGGCTGGGTACCCGCAACAGGTGGAAACTTTTCAGCTCGTACTAGCACTGGCTTTGTTGTTACAGCAAGTGGGCACGATAAAGGCTCACTGACGCAAGAGCATTTTTTGCAATTAGATCACCAAGGCGAGCGCCTAGCAGGAGCTGTAAAGCCATCGGCAGAAACACAATTACACCTAAGTTTGTATCAGCTTATACCTGATGCACAGTGTGTTTTGCATACTCATTCTGTAGCCGCCACCGTACTGTCGCAAATTACCCAAAGGCATCAGCTTGATTTAACAGGCTATGAAATGCAAAAAGCACTGGGCGGCTTTACTTCGCATTTAGAAACGCTGAGCATTCCTATTTTCGATAACGATCAAGATATTGACCGATTAAGCCTGCTGGTCAGTGACCATCATTTACATACACCTATAGAACATGGCGTACTTATACGTGGTCATGGCTTATATGCTGTAGGGCGCAATATTGATGAAGTTCGTCGCCACTTAGAAGCCTTAGAGTTTTTATTTAGCTGCGAACTAGAGCGCCTAAAAATAATAGGTATTCAAGCGGGAGTAACTAAATGATTAAAGCCATTTTAACCGACATCGAAGGCACAATAACCCGTATCTCGTTTGTTAAAGAGGTGTTGTTTCCTTACGCAGCAAAACAGTTACCTACCTTTGTACGTGCCAATGCTAATAAGCCTGATGTAGCCGAGCAAATTAATGCCGTAAAAACCTTTATCGAAAAGCCAAACGCCGATATAGAAGAAGTCATTACCACCTTACTTACCTGGATTGATGAAGATAAAAAAATCACTCCACTTAAGCAGTTACAAGGCTTAATTTGGCAAACAGGGTATGAACACGGTGATTTTAAAGGGCATTTATACCCAGATGCATTTGATTTTTTACAAGCTCAACACAACAACGATATTACTTTATATGTGTACTCGTCAGGGTCGGTAAAAGCGCAGCAGCTACTTTTTAAATACAGTGATTATGGCGACATTCGCAGCTTATTTACTGACTTTTTTGACACCAAAGTTGGCGCAAAACAAGAGCAAATAGCCTATAACACTATTGTTGATCTGTTACCGTTTAAAGCAGCAGAAATACTCTTTTTAAGTGATGTAGCCGGCGAGCTTGATGCCGCGCAGGCTGCGGGCTTAAAAACACTACATTTAATTCGTGATGGGCAAGCAAGCACTAAAGCACACCCTTATATTAATGACTTTAGCCAATTTAAATTGGAGCAATTAGTATGAGCCAATTAACAATATATGCCGACAACGATGCAAACAAAGCACTTGTAAGCACATCAAATGCTGATGATATTGCAAAGCAACTAGCTAAAGTAAACGTACGTTTTGAACAGTGGCAAGCAAATGCAGATATTAATGAGCACACCACCCATGAGCAAATTATTAGTGCGTACAAAAACGATATAGATCGGTTAAAAACTGAAAATGGCTATCAAACAGTAGACGTTATATCTCTAGCTAAAGGTAATCCTGCCTCATCAGAGCTGCGCAAAAAGTTTTTATTTGAACATACTCATAGTGAAGACGAAGTACGTTTTTTTGTAAAAGGCCAAGGGTTATTTTGCCTACATTTAGGCAATAAGGTTTATCAGGTACTTTGCCAACAAGGCGATTTAATTTCAGTGCCTGAACTTACCCCGCATTGGTTTGATATGGGAAGCGACCCTGAGTTTACTGCCATTCGCTTATTTAACAATACAGAGGGCTGGGTAGCAAAAAGTACTGACTCGTCTATTGCAGAGCAATTTCCCCTATTATCGTAAGTTGGTCATTCATTCAAATCTTGGTCCACACTAATAAACATAATGTGAACCAAGGATATTACGAAATTACTTAAGCTTTATAAGTTCGCCATTTTCTACCTGACTTTGGTTATAAACACCGGTGTCTAACACCCACCCTGTGACCAGCTTTGCCGGCGTTATATCAAATGCTGGGTTATATACATTAGCATTAGTGGGCGCCCATAAAGCCTCGCCAAAGCTACCGCTAACCCCGCGCACTTCTTGAGGATTACGTTGCTCTATTTCTATATCATTACCACACGCGGTGTTGGTATCAAGCGTGGTAATAGGCGCAACTACATAAAATGGAATGTTATGAAAATACGCAAGTACGGCTAAATTATAGGTACCCACTTTATTAGCAAAATCACCATTGGCAGCAATACGATCAGCCCCTACCACTATTTTATCCACCTTACCTGCAGCCATTAAACTTGCCGCCATATTATCGCAAATTAGAGTGTAAGGTATTTTCCAGCGCTCAAGCTCAAAGGCAGTTAAGCGGCCGCCTTGTAATAATGGTCGTGTTTCATCAACCCATACATGTACGTTGCCATATTTTTGCTGCGCTTTGTAAATAACACCTAGTGCAGTACCAATACCAGCGGTTGCAAGCGCCCCTGTATTACAATGGGTTAATATGTTGTCGCCACTATTTATAAGTTCGGCGCCACGGCTTGCCATTCGCTCACACAGCTCAATATCTTCAATAAACAACCGCTCGGCTGTGGTAACAATACCGGCAACATAATCGCTTTGCGTTAAAGCTTTACGCAATGCCGCCATACAATGCATTAAATTAACCGCCGTTGGGCGAGTGGCTTCTAGTTCGTTGATTGCTTTTTCAAGCTCACTTTTAACTACCCCTTGCTCAGCTAAATACGCCACTAGCAAGCTCGCACTTAAACCAATAAGTGGAGCTCCACGCACTTTTAAACTAATGATCAGCTCTTTCATGGTTTCTACATCATGGCATTGATGCCATACCTGCTGGTGAGGTAGTAAATATTGGTCGAGCACACTAAGCGACCCGTTTTCATATTTTAAACTGCTTGCGATTAAATTTTGCATAATGCTTAAGGTATTAAAAATGCGTAACGTTATTTTACACCACTTTGAATAACTCTCAAGTTGGACTTGTAGACATCTAAACATTTAAAGGTATAGAATGCTTAAAAGCTGATTTTTGAGATTTAAACCATGACTAACTATGTTGCTTTTAATGCACAGCGCGCTATCGATTATGTATCGACATTAATTGAATCTAAACAATGTAATTTTTTTGCTCCCGGACAAGCCTTATCGGCATATGAGTTTGGTGATGGCAATCTTAATTTAGTATTTAGAATTACTGATGAGCAAAACAATAGTGTTATTTTAAAGCAAGCTCTGCCTTACGCGCGTTGCGTGGGTGAGTCGTGGCCATTAACGCTTGATAGAGCTCGTATAGAAGCACAAGTTTTGCTTAATCATGGCGCTATTTGCCCAACTTATACTGCTAGGGTTTTACATTATAGTGAAATGCAAGCACTGACTATTTTAGAAGATTTAGGTAATTTACAAATACTGCGAACTGCACAAAATAATGCTGAGCAATTTCCTAAATTAGCGCAGCACGTAGCTACCTACTTAAGCCATACTGGTTTTTATAATTCAGATTTTTATTTAACCGCACAAACTAAAAAAGCGCTAGTTAGCCAATTTACTAACCCTGAGCTTTGCCAAATCACTGAAGACTTATTTTTTAGCGATCCGTACATTGAGCACGAACGCAATAACTATCCAAAGCAACTACAAAGCGAAGTTGATGCAATACACAAAAACAGCGCATTAAAATTAGAAATAGCAAAACTAAAAGCTAATTTTTTATCTAACCCGCAAACATTACTTCATGGTGATATGCATAGCGGCAGTATTTTTGTTGATTGTAATAATACAAAGATGATCGATCCTGAGTTTGGTTTTTTTGGTCCTGCTGGGTTCGATATTGGCTCTTTTATTGGCAATTTACTTTTAAATTACTGCGCACAATACGGGCATATTGAAGATTTTGTGGCTCGTCGTAATTACCAAACCCACTTATTAAGCACCCTTGTTGAATGCTATACCTTATTTGAACAGCATTGGCTTACGCTTATAAATGAGCACACTACTGATAATTCGCTAAAAGTTACAGGCTACGATGAATACTTTATAAAAGGCGTATTACAAGACGCCATTGGTTACTGTGGTGCTGAGTTAATTAGGCGCACCATAGGGCTGGCACATGTAACCGATATAGATAGTATTGATGATAAGGCGCGTCTTATAGTGCAAAAACAAACATTAGCACTAGGCGAGCAACTTATTTTGAATGCCCACACGTGCAACAACAAAGAAGCATTTTTTAGTTTATTAATAAGCCAATTAAATTAAAAAACATTAAAAAAGGCGCTATTAGCGCCTTTTTTAATTAGTTAAAAACTTACTTATAGTTTTCGTAAATTTTATCGAGCGGTTCTGATAAACCACTTTCTTGCACTATACGTACATGTTCACGTTTTAATTCGCGTGCACTAGTCACACCACAAGAATGGGCTATTAGCCCAGCTCCGTAATGAATGTATTTATTATAGTTAGCTACTCGTTGCGCTTTATCAGCTACATTTAAGCCGCGTTGCAAACGCTCGTTATGCGTAGTGATCCCGGTTGGACAAGTATCTTTATTACATTGCATTGCCTGAATACAGCCCAGTGCAAACATATGCCCTCGAGCCGATACAACAAAATCAGCGCCCAACGCTAACGCCCAAGCCACCTTTGAAGGAACAATTAATTTACCTGAGGCGATTATTTTAATACGATCTCGCAGCCCATGTTTTTCAAGCATATTAACTACAAGCGGTAAACTTTCGCGCAGTGGTAAACCCACTGAATCCATAAGCGGTTGTGGTGCTGCGCCCGTACCACCATCAGCACTATCTATGGTAATAAAGTCAGGCGCGGACTCTATACCACGGTGGTTTATTTCAGCGAACAACGTTTCTAACCATCCGTAAGCACCAATAACGGCTTTAAACCCTGTAGGTTTACCTGTCGCGTTACGCACAGTGGCAATCATATCGAGAATATCGGCTGGGTTTTTAATTTCAGGATGACCATTGGGGCTAATAGAATCTTGTCCTTCTGGTATGCCCCTAATTTTAGCTATTTCGGCGTTAACTTTGCGCCCTGGTAACATACCGCCTTTACCTGGTTTTGCACCTTGGCTCATTTTAAGTTCAAACATTTTTACTTGTTCGTGAGCCGCTATTTCTTTTAGCTTTTCGGTACTTAAATTTCCATGCTCGTCTCGTGCACCATATTTAGCTGTACCAATCTGAAACACTAAATCGGCACCACCTTCTAAATGATAAGGACTTAATCCCCCTTCACCGGTGTTCATCCAACAACCCGCTAGTTTTGCCCCTTTTGATAAGGCTCGTACAGCTGGCTTTGAAAGCGCACCAAAACTCATACCAGATACATTGAATAACGAGTTGGTCGTGTAAGGTGTTTTACAGTATGGACCCAAAGTAACATTACTCGGGTCGAGCGCTTCTTCGTCTAAAGTAGGAAATGCACAGTTCATAAACATAACCGTACCTGTTACTTCTAAGCTTTGCGTGGAGCCAAATGCAGCCGTACGGTCAACATCTTTTGCTGCACGATAAACCCAACTACGCTCAGCGCGGTTAAACGGCATTTCTTCTCTATCTTGAGCAAAAAAGTACTGTCTAAAAAACTCACCTTGGCGTTCAAAAAAATATCGAAAGCGACCAATAACAGGGTAATTACGTCTAATTGCATGCTTGGTTTGTGTTACATCTCGAATATAAAAAACGACAACGATTAAAACCAATAACCCTAAAACAACAATAAACATACTTGCAAATACATCAATACTAAACATTATAAAATTACTCACCCAAGGCCCCTTGATGACTGTTTTTAAAATAAAAAAGTGCTATACCACCAAAATGACATAACACTTTTATTTGTTCAAGGCTTTAACTGCCTTATATCTAATTCTGTTGTTTAGCTAACTCTGCTTTTATATATAAACGCACTTGCGTTTCAAGTACCGATAAAGGCACTGAACCATGGCGTAATATTTGATGATGAAATTCACGAATATCAAAGCTTTTTCCTAGCGCTTGCTCTGCTTCAATGCGTAAACGCTTAATAGTAAGCTCACCTATTTTGTACGAAAGCGCCTGTGCAGGCCATGTAATATAACGATCGGTTTCGGTTTTAACGTTATGCAACGAAAGCGCTGTATTTTCGCTCATAAAGTTCATGGCACGCTCGCGACTCCAGCCATACATATGCATACCTGTATCAACAACTAAACGCGCTGCTCGCCACATTTCATACGTTAAACGACCAAAACGGCTATATGGGTCTTGATAAAAGCCGGCTTCTAAACCTAAATATTCAGAGTAAAGCCCCCAACCTTCGCCAAATGCCGAGAGGTAAGCATCACGACGATAACTAGGCAGATTTTCAAGCTCTGCATTAAGTGATATTTGTAAATGATGGCCAGGCACGGCTTCGTGCAGCGTTAATGCTTCTAAAACATACAAAGGGCGCTTATCTAAAGCGTAAGTATTTACCCAATAATACCCTGCTTCATCATCTCGATTAGAGCCTGAATATCGACCGGTTGTGTATTTAGGTGCAATACTAGCCGGTACAGGTGCTACACCATAAGGTTTGCGTGGTAAGGTATGAAATAACTTAGGCAGTTGTGCATCCATTTTTTTAGCAATATAAGATGCTTCTTTTAAAAGTTGCTCTGGTGTTGTGGCGTAAAATTGTGGATCAGTGCGTAAAAAGTGAATAAATTCGGCAAACGTGCCTTTAAAACCTACCTCTGCTATTACATTTTCCATTTCACTACGAATTCGCGCAACTTCTTTTAAGCCAAGTTCGTGAATCTCTTTAGGTGTCATGTCGGTAGTGGTGTAGTACTTAGCTCTATTTTTATAAAACGCTTCGCCATTAGGTGTATCTGATATACCAATACTTGTACGTGCACCAGGTCGATATTGCTGCGTAAAAAACGCTAAATAATCTTTATAAGATTTTATAACCTCTTCTTTTATAATATTTTTAGCTTTTTGTTGTAGTGCTTTAAATTCACTTTCACTTAAACCCGCTGTATTAGTTAAAAAAGGTTTATAAAATTCAGACGTAGTTACATCGTCAACAATGTAGGCATTAATTGAATCTTCATAACCTTCCAACACAGCTTTAGGTTGAGTAAGCCCTGTCTCAAGCCCTTTTTTCATCCAATACATGTTTTGCTCAAAAAAGCGTGGAGCTTGCGCCAATCGTGCAAGATACACTTGATAGTCTTCCGGGTTTTTATATTGAGAACTATTTATTATGTACGACAAACCAGAATGGAACCCATATTCAGAGGTGAGCGGCATATAGTGCGCATTAAATACATATTCATCGACACTGTTTTGTACTTGAGCTCGAATAATATCGAAGTTAATTTGATTTTCGTCGCTTAGCTTTTCAATATTAATAGTGTCTAATTCAGCAAGTAATCGCGTTTTATTTTTATATTCTTGCGCTAAAAATTCAGGGGATAAATTTGGTAATAAATAACCTTCAACACCACCTACACTATCGTAAGGGTTAATGCTTTCTCTATAATCAACAATACTTTGCGCTACTTTAGTAAATTGTTGATCTGAATTTTGCATGGTCATTTGGCATGCACTTAGTGAGCACAAAACCGTGATACCAAATAAAGATTGGCGAAGTGGCTTAATTAAAAAATGATTCATTATAATGTAACTTAGCAGTGTTATTAATTTCATAAAGCTATCGTAGGGTAAATAAATAGCAAGTAAATGAGACCAACCTCATAGTAATAATCCCTACTTATACCAAGTGTATTAATACGTTACATACATTAAATGAAGTAAAAACCAGCCTAATTGATGAGAAAAACAGCGATTAAGCTGCTAAAGCAAAATTTAAGTTCCCTAACTATCGTTTTTGCTTTTAAATAGCTCGGATAATGATTACTGTATAAAAAAATAATAAAAAGCTCGGACGCATAACCGCCTCATGGAATGAGATATTTTAAAATTTGCACTTATGCGTACTTAGTTGGTATTTAAAATGATGTTCCATGATTCCATGGCTATTGCACAAGAAAAAATGACCAAAGTGTGTGTTTTTTTAGAGCGCTATACGCTCCCACCTACGCCGCTGAATTATCAAGTTGTTTATGCTTATACCAGTCAAACTAATCTCAAGCTAAATAAAGCTTTAGACCGTGCTATCGCTGTTGAAGACAATATAGATAGCGTTTTAATTGAACAACTACATTCTGAGTTTTTAAATACTGGCCACAAAGCGCAAGTCAACATGATTCAAAATGTTGATGGTGTTATAAACTCACTTTCTCAAAATTCTCAAGCTACTGAAAAGCAAATAATTCGCTTTGCGGGTCAAGTGAGCGAATGCGTACATTCGCTAGATGAGAACAACATAGAACAAAGCCGTCAAGCGCTTGAAGTTCTTCATAATCAAACCGCCGAATTACTCAACCAACATAAGCAATTCAAGCAAGAACTAAGCAAAGCCAAACAACTACACGAAAAAACACAAAAGCAGCTAACTCAACTTCGTAAACAGCATATTATTGATAGCCAAACAGGGCTTTATAAGCGCCATTATTTAACGCAACAAACCCAAGTGTGGACTAATCAACAAAAATCTATTTGCGCAATAGCGATTCAAATAGACAACCTTGATCACTTTACTAAAAATTATGGTGATATTATTGGTGAAGTCATTTTGAGTAAAGTCGCTAAGCAAGTGCAAAAATATGTTTTTCAAAGTGGCTTACCTGGTCGCACAGCAAAAGATCAATTTACTGTTCTCCTCGCCGACATAGACCCAGATACAGCTAATGTTATTGCCGAAAAAGTACGAAATGGGGTCGAAAAGCTACGCTTTGTTAGTTCAAAAACAGGTATCAAGCTACCAAGTATTGGCTTATCACTAGGAATTGCTCAGCATCAACAAGAAGATGATTTTAATCAGTTAGCAAAAAAAGCATCTCATGCGGCTTTTAAAGCACGTTCATTAGGTCAAAGTAGTTACACTGCAGGGCAATAAATTACCTGATAAATCATATTCAAATTGCACCTACTGTGTACAATAAAGTACACTAACCTCTATTGTCACGATAGAGATTAATCATGAACGAAACCGAACAAAAGACCACGCATTTTGGTTATAAAACAGTAGCCGAGAACGATAAAGCTTCTATGGTTGCTGATGTATTTCACTCAGTAGCTGCAAAATACGATGTAATGAATGATTTAATGTCTTTTGGTGTGCATCGTTTATGGAAACGTCAAACTATTGCAAGCTCAGGTGTTCGTAAAGGCCATCATGTACTCGATTTAGCCGGCGGCACTGGCGACTTAACGGCAAAGTTTAGCCAATTAGTGGGCGAAACGGGTCAAGTTGTTTTGGGTGATATAAACTCATCTATGCTTAAAGTTGGTCGTGAAAAACTGCATAATCTTGGATTAGTGGGCAATATCGACTACGTACAAATGAATGCAGAAATGCTACCGTTCCCAGATAATAGCTTTGATGTGATCACTATTGCCTTTGGCTTACGTAACGTTACCGATAAAGACAAAGCATTACGCTCTATGTACCGTATTTTAAAGCCAGGTGGTCGTTTACTTGTTTTAGAGTTTTCAAAACCAGAGCATGACGTACTTAGTAAAGCTTACGATTTTTACTCATTTAATTTATTGCCTACAATGGGTAAGCTAGTTGCTAACGACAGTGAATCGTATAAGTATTTAGCTGAATCTATTCGTATGCATCCAGATCAAGACACGCTAAAAGCGATGATGGAAGATGCAGGCTTTGAGCAAACAACATACCAAAACCTCACAGGCGGAATTGTTGCGCTGCACCGTGGTTTTAAATATTAAGGCTAGCAGTTATGGCGCTTGAGAAAATAACAAAAAATAATGATGCAATGCCATCTGAATTTTTTATGTTACCTAATTTTGTACTTTCGCTTATTGAGCGAGTACTAAATCAAGCACTTAGCCTTGACCCACAATTATCTCAAAAGCTAAGCGCCGTTAAACATCAGCGCTTAGTGGTTGAAGTAAGAGATTGGCAACAAAGCATCCAACTTGTTTATAGCGCTGAGCAATTACACTTATACAGTGCTCAAAATAATGAAAACGCAGATTGTATGATCAGCGCAGACATAGACACGCTTTTAGCGCTTAAAAACCCAGCTATGCTTACCCAGTTAATTCGCCAAGATAAGCTCGACTTACAAGGCGATTTAAATATTGCGCAAACTTATAGCAATGCGTTTTCAGGCATTGATATTGATTGGCCTGAACAGCTCTCTAGATACATTGGCGATACCCCCGCTCAGCAGTTATATCTGCACTTAAAAAAACTAAAACAAAAGAGCAGCAAAACCAACACTAAAATAAGTACAATGCTTACAAGTTTATGCCAAGATGAGCTCGCAATTACTATTCACCCATTAGAACTTGAGCAATTTAAACAAAAAAATAGAGAACTCAAAGGCCAAGTCGCTGCTGTTGAGCAGCGTATAAATACCTTGTTAAACTCTTTTTCACCTTCAAACACCCGCTAAGGATTTTTTGTGTCGACTGCACGTTTGTATAACATCACCAAAACATTACTTAGCTATGGGTTAGACGAGCTAATTCCAAAACATAAGATCCCTTGGTTTGGTAGAGTAGCTCGTGGCAGTTTGTTTTGGCTGCGTAATCAGCACAAAGAAAAACCTGCAGGGCTACGCTTACGTTTGGCACTACAAGAGCTTGGTCCTGTTTGGATTAAATTTGGCCAAATGCTCTCAACTCGTCGTGACTTACTCCCTCATGATATCGCTTTAGAGCTTGCGTTTTTACAAGATCAAGTTCAGCCATTTGAAGGCGCACTTGCACAAAAAATTATAGAAAAAGCGCTAGAAATTAACGACATAAGTGAGTTGTTTAGTGAGTTTTCACAAACTCCACTAGCTTCTGCATCTATAGCGCAAGTACATACAGCAAAGCTTATTGATGAGCAAAGCATTGAGCAAGATGTAGTAATTAAGGTTATTAGACCCAATATTTACGAGCAAATTAATGCCGACTTGGCGTTAATGGAAAAGCTCGCTAAGGTACTTGCAAAAGTCCATAACGAATCAAAACGTCTACGCCCCGTTGAAGTGGTTAAAGAATACAAAAAAACACTCCTAGACGAGCTCGATTTAATGCGAGAAGGTGCCAATGGGATTCAACTAAAACGCAATTTTGAAGGCTCTGATTCATTATATATCCCTGCAGTTTACAGTGATTACAGCCGTAGCAATGTGCTGGTAATGGAGCGTATTTACGGTATACCTGTGTCTGATACGGATGCATTACTGGCGCAAGACACTAATATGAAATTACTTGCTGAGCGCGGCGTAGAAGTGTTTTTTACGCAGGTGTTTAGAGACAGCTTTTTTCATGCCGACATGCACCCTGGTAATATATTCGTCTCTCGCGAGCATCCTGAAAATCCAATGTATATCGGTATTGATTGCGGTATAGTTGGTACGTTAAGCAAAGAAGATAAACGCTATTTAGCTGAAAACTTTATCGCCTTTTTTAATCGTGATTATCGCCAAGTTGCACAGCTACACGTAGATTCTGGTTGGGTACCACCAGATACTAGCATTGAAGAATTTGAATTTGCGATTCGCACAGTTTGCGAGCCTATATTTAATAAACCTTTGGCTGAAATTTCATTTGGTCACGTGCTCGTAAATCTATTTAATACTGCACGTCGTTTTAACATGCAAGTACAACCGCAATTAGTATTGCTACAAAAAACCTTATTATACGTTGAAGGATTAGGGCGTCAGCTTTACCCGCAACTCGACTTATGGAAAACAGCCAAACCCTTTTTAGAAGATTGGGTGAAGCAGCAAGTTGGACCGCTATCAGTACTGAAGCAAATGTATGCTAACTTGCCATTTTGGGCTGAAAAAATGCCTGAGTTACCTGATCTAATTTACCAAAATTTAAAGCGTGCACCACACGCTCATCAACCTCAAGAACAAAAGGTATCTCATAAACCTTTAATATTGAGTTTATTTGGTAGTGCTACAATGATTATGGCAACACTTTGTTATTTACAGCACGATTTAGTAGCTGCAAGCATTGCAATAGCCTTATCTGCTATTAGCTTTATTGCAGCATGGCGCAACGCATAAACTGAGTGCTATTTGCGCTATTGGGCGTATAATTAGTATTTAAAATATACATTTAACCGTTTTATATATTGGAGAAAACCATGGGTTTTGGTGGTATTAGTATTTGGCAATTATTAATTGTTTTAGCGATCATAGTTTTACTTTTCGGCACAAAAAAACTACGCGGTATGGGTGGTGATATTGGAGGCGCTGTTAAAGGCTTCAAAAAAGCAATGTCGGACGACACAGCGAGTGAGCAAGAAAAATCAGAGCAAATTCAACAATCAGAAAAAAGCACCGTTGACGACTCAACCAATACTGAAAAAAACAAAGATAGCAATAAGGTTTAATTAGTATGGGGATGTGGGAGCTTGTTGTTATTTTTATTGTTGGCTTAGTGGTGCTCGGTCCTGAGCGCTTACCTGTTGCTATTAGAACAGTGAGTAAATGGGTTAAAACCGCTAAATCACTTGCCAACTCGGTAAAAGCCGAAGTAAGTGAAGAACTGCGTATTCATGAACTTCACGAAAACCTTAAAAAAGCAGAACAACAAGAACTAAAAGACTTAAGCCCTGAGCTACAAAGTTCATTAACAGAGCTACAAAAAGCGGCTGAATCAGTTACTCACAGCTACAAAAAAACACAATCTGATACATCAAATAACCAACAACTTGATGAGAAAAAGTGAAATTTATTTCTCACTTTGTGGTCAACTTACTACATGGTATAAAAAATAATGGCTGAGGAAGTAAAATCGGGGTTTGTAGCGCATTTAATTGAGTTACGTGATCGGCTAATAAAAGCACTATTGAGCATTTTAGTTATTTTCATTGCCATAGTATATTTTGCGAATGATATTTACGCCTTTGTTGCACAGCCGTTAGTTTCGCATTTGCCAAGTACTGCGACTATGATTGCAACCGATGTAACTGCACCCTTTTTTGCACCTTTCAAACTTACTTTATTTGTCGCTTTATTTGCGTCGATTCCGTGGATATTGCATCAAATTTGGGGCTTTATAGCACCGGGGTTATATCAGCACGAAAAGAAAATGCTCATGCCCATTCTCGCCTCAAGTATAATATTATTTTATGGCGGCATAGCTTTTTGTTATTTTGTAGTTCTGCCAATTATTTTAGGCTTTTTTACAAGTACCGGCCCAGAGATGATGACTCTTGCGCCCGATATAAGTAGCTATTTAGGGTTTGTATTAAAACTATTTTTTGCATTCGGTATCGCTTTCGAAATTCCAGTAGCTATTATGCTGCTATGCTGGAGTGGCGCAACAACAACAAAAAGTTTAAAAGAAAAGCGCCCTTATATCGTCGTGGGTGTTTTTGTAGTGGCGATGTTCCTAACACCGCCTGATGTTTTATCACAAACATTATTAGCATTTCCGATGCTTCTTTTGTTTGAACTAGGTTTAATTTTAGCAAAATTTTATACCGCCAAACCACAAAAAGAATCTGAGGAATAAAATGAAAAAACAACTACTCTCACTATTGGTTTTATTAAGTACGCCTACTTTTGCTACGCAAACTGAATTGAATACTCAGGCCCTGCAAGCATGTAGCTTTATTGAAAATGACTTTAACCGATTACTTTGCTATGACAATACAATTACTGGTAAATCACTAACAAAGCCAACAATAACAAAAACGCTCACTCCACCAACGGCTAACAATGTACCTCAAGTCGTAGCTGCTGCACCAATGCAAGCAAAGGCAAAAACTGACGATTTTGGCTTAGAGCACAAAGAATCACAGGTAGAAAAAGAGACTGAAATTAAAGCTATGGTTACTTCAGTGAAAGAAGCAGCTTATGGCGAGTTAATTATTTCGCTAGATAACGGCCAACAATGGCGTCAAATTGGCTCTGACCGCATGCGTTTAAAAGAAAACGATACAATTGTAATCAGCCGTGGTGCATTTAACTCCTTTTTACTGAAACAAGACGGTAAAAACCGCTCTATTCGCGTTAAACGTACTAAGTAATGTCATATACGTTAATTGATGCTGGAGTTAACTTAACTAATCATCAATTTGATGACCAGCATCATGATGTAATTACCCGTGCAAGCGAAGCCGGTGTTACAAATATGCTTATGATAGGTTGTGATATTGCGAGTAGTCAGCAATCACTTGAACTTGCGATAAAACATCTTCAATATTCTACGGCGGGTGTCCACCCACATGATGCTAAATCGGCGACGAATGAATTAGAAGCACAATTAACTGCACTTGCAAACAATAAGCAAGTCATAGCGATTGGTGAATGCGGCCTTGATTATAACCGTGACTTTTCGCCTCGCGATGTACAGCGTAGTGTTTTTAGACGCCACCTAGCACTTGCCGAAAAATTAGATTTACCTGTTTACTTACATGAACGTGATGCAAGTGACGACATGCTAAGTATTTTAAAAGAGTTTAATATTCGCGGTGTACTCCACTGCTTTACGGGTAACTCAGCAGCTCTAAAGCAATATTTAGATTTAGGTCTGTATATTGGTATAACGGGTTGGGTATGTGATGAAAGGCGTGGTAAAGATTTACAACAACTAGTGCCTAGCATTCCTCTAGATCGATTATTAATAGAAACTGATGCACCATTTTTAATTCCACGAACAGTTAAGCCAAAACCTAAATCGCGTAAAAATGAACCTGCTCTGCTTCCTTATATTTGCCAAACAGTTGCGCAACTTTATCAAATAGATGAAGAAGTTGTGGCCCGCAAAACTACAGAAAACTTTTACAATGTTTTTGGTTTAAAGAGCTGCTAATGGCGTGCGCAAAAGCATTACTAAGTCTATTGATGCTTCTTTGCACTTTTTGCTCTTTCGCAAGCCCTGTAATAATAAAACATGTTTTTAACTCCCAAAACATTAATAACCTGCATTACTCTTTTGAACCAACTTCGCTATTAGATGCACATCAAAGTAGCCATATACAGTGGCAAAAAAACACAGGTAAACCTCTTAACCTAGGTCTTGAGCAGCGTTCTGTATGGATGAAATTTAAAATAAAAAACACGCTTAGTTATAATACCGAACAACTGTTGTCACTAAACAACCCTCTGCTAAACGACGTTCAAGTATATCAGTTACATAACTCGCAATTAATTTCTCACACCCAAATTGGCGATGCATACCCCCTTAATAAACGTGCGATTAAGAGTGAATCTTTATTAGTTAAACTAATTAGCCCTGCAAATAGCGAAACCATTATTATTATGAGAGTGACGAATAGCTCCGGCTTGCGAGTCCCTTTAACGCTGTGGCAACCAGAAGCTTATTTGGCACATAAAGGTAAACTTAATTTACTCTATGGCTTATTGATTGGTTTTATATTTTCTTTAGGCGTGAGTTGCTTAGTTTTATATAGTTTTTCACGTAAACGTTATTTTGTTTATGCTGGATTAATTACCCTCACATTAGGTAGCTTATTAGCCTACATTTGTGGCTTTGGCCTAAAATATATTCACCCTAATTTGCCAGCGTTACAGCAAGTTATGATCCCTATATTACTTATGCTTATTGCTTTAATGTTTTTGCCTTTACAAAAGCAAATTTGCCATCCAAAGCCCTCTTTTTTACTAACGGTTCAAAAAGTGATAGTTAATGCATTAGGTGTCTCGTTATTGTTTATTTGGCTATTTCCAACCCATATAGTGACACTATTTTGCTTAACTACTATCCCAATCGTTTTAGGCTTTTATATTGCAACTACACTTATGTGCATACGTTTATCACCTTCTAAACCTAATAAAGCGCTACTGCTCGTATTAGTTTTTTTCTTGGTGGTGATGCTTTATTTTATTGTTGCAGTAATAGGGCTATACGCCTTTGACAGAAGTACATTAGCATTTGTATTTACATGCTTTTTTAGCTGCACATTTTGTCTATGCTACAGTGTAATGAAGTTATTTATTTTGCAACGTGATGAAGAAGTAATTGCTCAGCAAACCTTGATTGCTGAAAATGCAGCTCAAGATACGCTACTTAAAGAGCGCTTAAAGTTACAAGAAAAAACACGCCAAGAACTCGAATCACAAGTCGACGAACGCACCTTTGAATTGCAAGTTACACTCAGAGAACTTGAAGAAAAAAACCGCTCACTTGAGTTACTCAATACCGAAGACGCTTTAACCGGAATAAAAAACAGACGCTTTTTTGATAAAAAGCTAATAATGGAGATTCGTCGGTCTCGTCGAGAACAAACGCCGCTTAGTATTGTTATGCTTGATATAGACCGATTCAAAAGCATTAACGATACATACGGACACATAATTGGCGATCAAGTTATTAAAGCTGTATCTGACCTTATAAAAGATCATTTAAAGCGACCACTCGATGAAGTTGCTCGTTATGGCGGTGAAGAGTTTGTGGTGCTATTACCTAATACCCCCAGCGAAGGTGCAAAAGACATAGCTGAAAAAATACGAGCAGCTATCTCAGCCAGTACAGTAACGGTTGCCAATAATGATATTCAATTTACAATTAGTGCTGGTGTATACACCAGCATTGCTGATGATGTTAGCAGCCCTCAAATTTTTACTGAGTGCGCCGACAAAGCACTTTATTACGCAAAACAACATGGCCGTAATCAAGTAATCACTTTTCCATTACCACAGTAGGAGCATATTAATATGGCCCAATCAGGATTAGACCTTTTCCCGTATACTCGCATGCGCAGAATGCGCCGCAGCGACTTTTCTCGCCGCTTAATGGCCGAAAACCAACTTAGCGTAAACGATTTAATTTACCCTGTATTTGTACTAGAAGGTAAAAATCGTCGCGAAGCAATTGAATCAATGCCTGGTATTGAACGTCTATCGATAGATTTACTATTACTTGAGGCAAAAGAACTTGTTGATCTTGGCGTACCTGCCGTTGCTATTTTTCCGGTAACCCCTGCGGACAAAAAGTCACTATTTGCCGAAGAAGCATATAATGACGATGGCTTAGTGCAACGCACTGTTCGCGCTTTAAAAGAAGCCTTTCCTGAGTTGGGTGTAATTACTGATGGTGCACTTGATCCATTCACGACGCACGGTCAAGACGGCATTATTGATGACACAGGCTATGTAATAAACGACGTAACCACCGAAATTTTAGTTAAACAAGCACTCTCGCATGCAGAAGCGGGCGCTGATGTAATTGCCCCTTCGGACATGATGGATGGCCGTATTGCTGCAATTCGTGAAGCACTTGAAGCTGATGGGTTTGTGCATACCCGTATTATGGCCTACTCAGCTAAATATGCATCTAGCTACTATGGCCCATTTAGAGACGCAATAGGTTCTGCTGGGAACTTAAAAGGTGCCGATAAAAAAACCTACCAAATGGACCCAGCAAACTCTGATGAAGCAATACGTGAAGTCGCATTAGACTTACAAGAAGGCGCTGATATGGTCATGGTTAAGCCTGGCATGCCTTATTTAGATATTGTACGTCGTGTTAAAGACGAGTTTGGCGTACCTACTTTCGCATATCAGGTAAGTGGCGAGTATGCAATGCACAAAGCAGCTATTGATAACGGTTGGTTAAGTGAGGAAGCTACTATAATGGAGTCTTTACTTGCATTTAAGCGTGCAGGCGCTGATGGAATATTGACCTATTTTGCTAAGCAAGCCGCACAATACCTAGCTAAAAAGTAAGGTTTTTATAAAAAGGCGGTTAAACCGCCTTTTATTTACATTCGTTTACATTTTTGTATTATTTTCGTCATATTTATTCTCTAAACTGGTGTCCCATTTTGGGATTAATACACGGGAATAATAAAAAAATGTTTAAAACAAAAATAACACCACTCGCACTTGTTATAGCAAGTCTCAGTGCGCCAGCCTCCGCAGATCTAATCATTTCAGAATACATAGAGGGAAGCAGTAATAATAAAGCAATTGAGCTTTATAATAACTCGTCATCTCCACTAACTCTTGATCAGTACTCACTAAGTTTGTATGTAAATGGCAAAACTACAATTCAATCAACTCTTGATTTGTCTGGTACTTTGGCAGCTAACAGTACCTTTGTTGTTGTTAATTCAAGTTCAAATGATGCACTAAAAGAAAAAGCCGATTTAGAACATGGTGTTGCTAACTTTAATGGTGATGATGCGTTAGTTCTAATGCAAGGTAGCACTGTAGTCGATAGCTTTGGCCAGCGCGGTGTAGATCCCGGTTCGTTTTGGTCTGAGGGCGCAGTACAAACACAAAATAAAACACTTCGTAGAAAAGATAGTATTACCGCAGGTAGAACAACACCTGACGCAGAGTTTAACCCAAGTGAAGAATGGGTACAGTTTGACCAAGATGACTTTGATGGCTTAGGTTCACATGCAGGTAATGGTGGAACAACACCTGAACCAATTCCAGAACCAGAACCACTTGAACCACTTGTTTGTGGCGCAGAAAAAGTACTAATTAACGCTATACAAGGCGATAGCTCTGCAAGCCCGCTTGTTGATACTTTAGTAGAGTTTGAGGGTATTGTAACCGCAGACTTCCAAGATGATGATCAATTAAAAGGCTTTTTCGTTAGCTCACTTGCTGCTGACATAGATGCAAATCCTCTCACCTCTGAAGGTGTATTTGTTTATTTTGCAGATATTGACGTAAACGTAGGCGACCATGTACGTGTACAAGGTACTGTAGAAGAATATTTTGATGCAACACAAATCGGCAGTGTTAGCCAAGTTGCCGTATGTGACACTGGTTTAGCTGCAGCAGCTACAAAAATCACTTTACCTTTAGCTGATACAACTGATTTAGAAGCTTTTGAAGGTATGTTAGTTACATTAGAACAACCATTAGTAGTAACTAATAACTTTGGCCTTGGTCGATATGGTGAAGTTGAATTAGCAACAGAACGCTTGTATCAAGGTACCCAAGTTGCATTACCTGGAGATGCAGCTAATGCAGTTGAAACTGAAAATCTACTTAAAAAGATTTTACTAGATGATGGCTCTACAGTACAAAACTTAGACCCTACAGCCTACCCAACTCCAGGCTTATCAGCAGAAAATACATTACGTACTGGCGATACAGTTAATACGGTTACGGGGGCACTTGCTTATAGCTTTAGCCTTTACAGAATCCACCCAACTGTAGCACCTTCGTTTATTGCAACAAATGCACGTGAAAATGCGCCTGAACTTAATGCTGAAGCAGATTTACGTGTAGCTAGCTTTAACGTACTTAATTACTTTAATGGTGATGGCCAAGGCGGAGGGTTCCCTACAGCCCGAGGTGCAGATTCAGAAGCTGAATTTACTCGCCAAGAAGCTAAAATTGTAAGTGCCATTAGCGCTATCCAGGCCGATGTTGTTGGTTTAATGGAAATTGAAAATGATGGTTTTGGCGAATTTAGTGCAATTGCAAGCTTAGTAGATGCATTAAATGACGCTGATAGTGCTAACAACTATGCATTTGTTGATTTTAACGTAGATCAAATTGGTACCGATGCAATTACTACCGCACTTATCTATCGTGCTAACAAAGTAGAAGAAGTAGGTACTGCTGCTATTACGACTGAGGCTCCATTTGATTTTAGTAACCGTGCTCCAATTGCACAAAGCTTTAAATCATTAGAAACTGATGAAGTATTTACTGTTGCTGTGTCACACCTTAAATCTAAAAGCTGTGGTAGTGCTTCTGGAAACAATGCAGATTCAGGTGATGGACAAGGCTGTTGGAATGAAATACGCACAGAAGGTGCTAATGCATTCGCAAATTGGCTTGATAGCAAACCAACCGGTGTTGACGACGAAGATACTATTTTAGTCGGCGATATGAATGCTTACGCAATGGAAGATCCTATACGTGCATTTGCTGATAAAGGCTACAAAAATGTAGTTGCAGAAATTGATGGTGATACGCTTGGTTATTCTTACAGTTTTTCTGGTCGCGCAGGTAGTTTAGATCATGCAGTAGCTACCCAATCACTACTTAGCAAAATTGTCGCAGCAACAGATTGGCACATCAACGCAGATGAACCTATTTCTCTTGATTACAATGTAGAGTTTAAAAGTGAAGGTCAACAATCTAGTTTGTACTCTGAAAGTGCATACCGCGCATCAGATCACGACCCTGTAATTATTGATATTAAATCTGAGGTAATTTTAACTCCTGAGGAACAAACACCAGTCATTACAGCCGCTCAAGCATTCTCAATTGATGAAAGCAGCTCCGTCGGAACAGTAATTGGTCAGCTCGTATTTAGTGATCCAAATCCGGATGTATCGCCAGTGGTTGAGTTTATAGTGTCGGGTAGTGAGACAATTTCAGTCAATGAACAAGGTCAACTTATTGTAGCCGGTGAACTTGATTTTGACGCTGAAGGTACAATTACACTATCAGTGCAAGCGAAAGATAGCGTAGACAACGTATCTGAATCGGTAACGGTTACAATTAACGTCACTGAAGCGAGCTCTGATGATGACGATTCAGGTTCATTATTATGGTTATCACTTCTTTTAGCACCACTATCAATAGTGCGTCGATTTAAAAAGAAATAACTAAGTTAAATCTAAACATTTAAAAGCCGCTCTTGCGGCTTTTTTATTTTATACAAATGTAATTCAGACAAGCTTCATTAAACCCCACGTACTATGTTCATACGATCCGTAAATCTTCTAGTCATTAATCAGTAACAACTACATACATTTGAGTGAATTTTACACAAAAAACCTCAATGAGTTACATGTGATAAGTTTACCTATTGAAAAATATAAACTTTTAAAGGGTTCACTTCTTGCTTTAGTAATCTAGAAGATACTTACAAAGAAATCAATATTTACCCTAAACGTAAAAATAAGTCGTGTTTTTATAAAGGAATGAGAATGAAACAACTAACCCAAAATCTGCCTAAATGGCAAAAGAAGTCAGCACCACTACTGGGTCTACTTATTATTTTTTCAACTTGGGGCAATAGCAACCAAGCGATTGCTGCAACCGTTGATGTAGCAATCCCACAAAGTAGCTTATTTGACGTAATTAGCGCCCGCGCTAAAAAGTTAGCAAGCGAAGAATACGTGGCGCCTAAAAACATTGAGCTTGAAGCACTTAACAATATTGATTATCAAGATTACCGTTCAATTCGATTTAAAAAAGACAAAGCAGTATGGAAAGATGAAGGCCTGTACGAGCTGCAATTATTCCATCCTGGTTTTTTATATAAAACACCTGTGACAATAAATACTGTTGATAGCGACTCTAAACGCAGTCGCTTACCTTTCAGTACTGACTTTTACCAATACGATGGCACGGCTGCACCACTACAAGAAGAAATAGCTAAAAGTGTTGCGGATACTCAACTAGGCCATGCTGGATTTCGCTTACATTACCCATTAAATACTAACGAGTATAAAGACGAAGTAATGGTATTTCAGGGAGCATCGTATTTTAGAGTTGTTGGCCCCCAGCAAGTTTATGGATTATCAGCTAGAGGCCTTGCCATTGATACTGCAGAAAATTCGGGTGAAGAATTTCCAATGTTCAAAGAGTTTTGGTTAGTTAAACCAAAGGCCGACCAAACACAAATTACCATTTTTGCATTATTAGATAGCCCATCTATATCGGGTGCATACAAGTTTAGTGTTGACCCTACAACTAATATGCTAGTTGATGTTGATGTGCAGATATTTGCGCGTAAAGATATTAAAAAGCTCGGTGTAGCTCCATTAACGAGTATGTTTTACCACGGTGAAAACAGTACCAAATTTTTTGATGACTATCGCCCTGAAGTTCATGACTCGGATGGCCTATTAACTCAATCTGCTGATGATAAATGGATATGGCGCCCTCTTAACAACCCTTCACAGCTAAGTGTAACTTCGTTTTCATACAATAATCCAAAAGGTTTTGGGTTAGCTCAACGAGACAGAGATTTTAATAACTATCTGGACACAGAAGCACATTACCACAACCGCCCTAGCCTATGGATCGAACCACAAGGTGAATGGGGAAATGGTCGTGTAGAGCTTGTAGAAATACCTACTGACACAGAAACTAACGACAATATCGTCAGTTACTGGGTACCAGAAAAACCAATGAAAGCCGGTGATTCATTAAAGCTAAGCTACAAAATGACGACCTTTAATGCAGTTTTAACTCAGCACGAAAAAGCGAGAGTACTGCGCACAAGGATCGGTAGTGCTGCTTTACCTGGTGAGGACAACCCGCCACCAAAAAGCCATCGCCAATTTACTGTTGATTTTACTGGGTCAGAAATAAATCAACTCTCTGAACAGTTAAAGCTAGATGCCGACATTCAACTTACAACAGGCGAAGTAACCGACGTGAATGTACAAAAACTGCCTGATTCACGAGGATGGCGTGTAGCCTTTAAAATTGCACCACAGGACGATCAACCCGTTGATATGCGTTTATCGTTAAAACTACGTGATAAAGAAATTAGCGAGGTATGGAGTTATGTTTGGTACCCAAATGACATCAAGTAATAAAGGTGAGGGCACTCCAATGCCATTCAAAACATTAAGAGTTTGGCTATTTGCTATTGCAGCGCTTGGCACATCTGGCTACGGCATATCTATTATGTTTGAGATTTTAAGCTCAAACGGTATGACATTACTTGAGTATGCTCTTTTAGTATTATTCTCAATCACTTTTGCCTGGATTGTAACGGCATTTTGTAGTGGAACAATCGGCTTTGTATTACAGCTGTTTCGAATTGACCCACTTACGCTAAAGCGTATTAAACCAATTGAGTTCAATAGTGAAGCAATTAACGCCCAAAAAACCGCAGTTGTAATGCCTATTTACAACGAAGACACCCACCGTGTTATCGCGGGCTTTGAAGTTAGTCTGCAATCGTTAAAAGAAACAGGTCAACTTGCAAACTTTGATTTTTACTTATTAAGCGACACGCAAGACCCAGAAATAGCTAAAAACGAGCTAAGTGCATGGCATGCATTGTGTGAACGTTTAGGTGATACAGCAAAACACGTTTTTTACCGTCGTCGCGAAGATAACAAACACCGTAAAGTAGGTAACCTAACCGACTTTTGTGAGCGCTGGGGCAGCCAGTACGACCATATGATTGTGCTTGATGCAGATAGCGTAATGACCGGGAAATGTATGTTAGAGCTTACTACAAGTATGCTCAACAACCCACAAGCAGGCCTGATCCAAACTATTCCGATCCCTGTTCGTCAAGATACCTTTTTTGGCCGCTTTTTACAGTTTGCGTCAGTGCTATATAGCCCAATGCTCGCTACTGGCTCAGCTTTTTGGCAAACTGATAAAGCCAACTACTGGGGTCATAATGCAATCATTAGAGTTGAAGCATTTATAACGTGCTGTGGCTTGCCAACACTAAAAGGTAATGCACCTTTTGGCGGCGAAATTTTAAGTCATGACTTTGTAGAAGCTTCACTACTTCACAGTGCTGGTTGGGATGTATTGTTGCTATCAGATATTGAAGGTAGCTATGAAGAAGTACCAAGTAACATTCTAGACTACGCTGTACGCGATAGACGCTGGGTGCAAGGTAATATTCAGCACTTAGGTTTACTATCGTCATCCAAATTAAAATTAATGAGTAAGCTACACTTTTTACTCGGTGCCACAGCCTATATTTCATCACTAATTTGGCTCTCAATGCTAGCGCTAAGTACTATTGACGCAGTAACGCGCGCATTAAATAGTGATGTGTACTTTAACCGTGTTTATCAATTATTCCCTACATGGCAAATAGCTAAAACCGATCTGATTGATTCACTCTTGTATTTAACTATTGTTATTTTATTAATGCCTAAACTAATGGGCATAATAGTAACCTTAATACATAGAAACAAACGCTTTGGTGGTTCAATTAAGCTCATACTAGGTTCAATCATTGAAACCGTATTTGCTATTATTGTTGCCCCATTAATGATGGTATTTCATGCTTACTTTGTACTTTGTGTGTTTTTAGGTAAAAAAGTGAAGTGGGATGCACAACCGCGCGAAGGTCGTATGGTTCCGTGGAAAGAGGCGTTTGGTTATACGTTATTCTCAACTATTGTGGCTATTGCATGGGGTTGTACGGCTTACTACTTCACGCCCGTATTCTTTTGGTGGTTATCACCTATATTGCTGGGCTTAGTATTAGGCGCTCCGATTATCCGTTATACCAGTAGCATTAAACTCGGTGTACAACTAAGAAAGTTAGGTATATTTATTTGCCCTAGTGAAGTTGATAACGACTCAACTCTAGAAGCACTTAAAATACATCTAAAAGAAATTTCGGTACCAAAGGAAGGTGCTTATCCACAAACAATACCGGCACTACCACAAGAGCAGCTGGTAACAATGCCTATCCAGTCTTTTAAGAAGCCACGCAGGCTAAAGATGAAAGCGCTAAAAGCTAAGGCTATAAAAAAGTTTAATTAGCGCGTTATAAAATACAAAAACAAAAAAGGAGCGATTAATCGCTCCTTTTTGCTATCTAAATTAAAGATCAAGCATTGCATTTATCGCTAATACTTTCAATTTTGTTAGCTAACTTATTGCAGTACATTTTAGAAATAGCTGATTGCGTTTCATCATCAAGTTGCCAGTTATAAAAATGGAACGTTTTACCATTATCTAACTCCACCTTAAAAATGGTGAAAAGAAAAAACGAACTAAATGATACGCAACTAATTTCCTCGCTATTGATATAACGCTTTGTGCATAAACGCGTATAACAAATGCCTGCTTTATAACAATGTAAAAAACGAAGATGAAGAATATTAAAAGTAGTAATAATCAGTAGAGCTGGCATTACAGTGAGAAAAACAATTTTTAGGTTCACAGAAAATATAATATGAATTAAAAATATTAAGCTGAATGCTAAAACGCATTTTGTAAATTGTAGCCACCAGTTTGGTGCTAATTTAATAGACTTCATGATTGTTACGTCTTATATAGAATTAATAGCAAACGTCTCTGCTGCGGAGACTTCCTTATCTGACTTTAGAGCTCTAGTCTAAAAGTGCTAGTATTCTACATTACGTATATAGATGCATCAATAGAAGTTCTTAAAATTCATACAGTTACATTTACTTTACAATTAACCTCTTATAAACCAACCAATTAAGTAATTGAGGTAAATAAATTGCTCTCTAGTACCTTTTTATTAATTAGTAACATAGGACTAATTAATAATAAAAAGTAGTTATAAACAACTAAAAAAATAAAACCAAATTATAGGCAATAAAAAACCCGCAACATGTGCGGGTTTTTTTAAAGAGTTAAAGCGCTAATTACTTAGCAGCTTTTTTCTCTTTTTCTGCAGCGATTACTGTATCAGCAACGTTTTGCGGACATGCAGCGTAGTGTGAGAACTCCATAGAGAACTGACCACGACCAGATGTCATTGTACGTAGTGTACCGATGTAACCGAACATTTCTGATAACGGTACGTCAGCTTTAATACGGCTGCCTGTTAAACCAGCTTCTTGGTCTTTCATCATACCACGACGACGGTTAAGGTCACCGATTACGTCACCAACGTGATCTTCTGGAGTGAACACGTCAACATTCATGATTGGTTCAAGAAGTTGTGCGCCCGCTTTAGGGATCGATTGACGGAAAGCGCCTTTAGCTGCGATTTCGAACGCGATTGCAGATGAATCCACAGCATGGAAACCACCGTCGAAAAGTTCAATTTCAACGTCAAGTACAGGGAAGCCAGCTAGAACACCAGTACCCATCATTGATTTGAAGCCTTTCTCAACTGCAGGCCAGAATTCTTTAGGTACGTTACCACCAACAACTGATGATTTAAACGTGAAACCTGAAGCAACTTCGCCTGGCTTGATGCGGTAGTCGATTTTACCGAACTGACCAGAACCACCAGATTGTTTCTTATGCGTGTAGCTATCTTCAATTTCTTTAGTGATAGTTTCACGGTAAGCAACTTGTGGTTGACCAACAATAAGGTCTACGCCGTAAGTACGCTTAAGAATATCTACTTTGATATCTAAGTGAAGCTCACCCATACCTTTAAGGATAGTCTCGCCTGAATCTTCATCAGTCTCAACTTGGAAAGATGGATCTTCTGCAACCATTTTACCGATAGCAACACCCATTTTCTCATTACCGCCTTTATCTTTAGGCTGTACAGCAATCGAGATTACTGGAGTTGGGAATACCATTGGCTCAAGTGTTACTGGGTGCTTAGGATCACATAGAGTGTGACCAGTTTGCACGTTTTTCATACCTACGATAGCAATGATGTCACCAGCTTGTGCGCTAGTTAATTCGTTACGATCATCTGCTTGCATCTCAACCATACGGCCAACACGCTCAGTTTTACCAGTAAACGAGTTAAGGATAGTGTCACCCTTGTTTAGTTTACCTGAGTAAATACGTACGAATGTTAATGCACCAAAACGGTCATCCATTATTTTGAATGCTAACGCTTTGAAAGGTTCATCTGCAGAAACGATTGCAAATTCGCCATTTTCGTTACCTTCTTCATCCATAAGAGGTTGAGGATCAACTTCTGTAGGAGCTGGTAAGTAATCAACAACAGCGTCAAGAATAAGCTGCATACCTTTGTTCTTAAACGCAGAACCACAGTATGTAGGGAAGAAAGCAAGGTCACGAGTACCTTTACGGATACAACGTTTGATGTCTTCTTCAGAAGGTGCTTCACCTTCCATGTAAGCTTCAAGTAGTTCATCGTCTTGCTCAAGGGCAGTTTCAACAAGCATTTCATAATACTCGTCAGTTTTTTCTACCATGTCTGCAGGAACGTCTGTGATTTCGTAGTTTTCAGGAAGACCAGTGTCATCCCAAACGTATGCTTTTTTAGTTAAAACATCTACAACACCAACAAATTCATCTTCAATACCAATTGGTAAAGTCATGATTAGTGGTACAGCACCAAGTACTTTACGTACTTGCTCAGTTACACGGTAAAAATCAGCACCCATACGGTCTAATTTGTTAACGAAGATAATACGTGCAACTTCTGAGTCATTAGCATAACGCCAGTTAGTTTCTGATTGTGGTTCAACACCACCAGAACCACAGAACACACCAACACCGCCATCAAGTACTTTAAGCGAACGGTAAACTTCAACTGTGAAGTCAACGTGTCCAGGAGTATCGATAACGTTAAAACGGTGATCTTTCCAGAAACAGCTTACAGCCGCAGACTGAATAGTAATACCGCGCTCAGCTTCTTGTTCCATGAAGTCAGTAGTAGATTCACCATCATGAACCTCACCTGTTTTATGGATTTGACCAGTAAGCTTTAGGATACGCTCAGTAGTCGTGGTTTTACCCGCATCAACGTGCGCGAAAATACCAATGTTTCTGTACTTCGATAAATCTGCCATTAATTTTACTCTTAATAAAGTCGATAAATTATTCGGCAGGAGTATAACATCACTTAAAGCGAACATCACCATACAAGCCGCTTAAAATGCAATCAATTCAACATATTTTTTTTATCGTCAGTATCTATTAAATATCAAACATAACAAAATAAACGCAAAGCATTGAAATATATAGAATTTAAGATTTGAGCATCAGATACACAAAGTTACTTCGCTATTTTATAGCAACGTTCAGGGCGGCCAATACTGCCATAACTTTGATCCGCTGTTAACTTACCTGATTCAAGTAAATACTCTAAGTAACGGCGTGCTGTAGAGCGACTAACACCGACCAAATCGCCTATTTGCTGAGCGGTAAATTCAGTGGTTGCGTGCTTTATAAAAGCATAGTGTATTTTGCAAAGTAAAATGTGTGCCGAGCAATAAGACAAACAGCAAAGCCATTTTTAGAGATAATTAAATACCTTTATGCTTTCATTGTATTTATAACCTATGCATATAAATAATAAGCTAAATTGAGCTGAACTTATTCATTATCATAATTATAGATATAAATATGTGGATGGATTCTATTAACATCTCATTGTCAAAAAAGCCTAAATTTGGTACATTATTCCTTCAATAGTATTTATAAAAACAACTATAAGACCCTACAATGAAATGGAACTTCCTTCGACTCAGCTCTTGGCTAATTGCACTTACCTTATTAATTTTCTCTCATAGTATTTTTGCGCAGCAATATAAAATAGATAAACCAGCTAATTGGGTTAATACACATATTATTGAGCAACCCAAGCATTCCGACATAACCAAAGTACGTGACGGCACACTTTATTTGTTACTCGATAACCAATCCTATATACCGAGCAGACAAAAACAGCAACGCTATACGCGTTTGGTTATGAAAGCTTTAAATCAAAGTGGTGTTGATTATATAAGCCAGCTTAATCTTGATTTTGATCCAAGTTACGAGTCGCTAACACTAAATAGCTTAACGATTATTAGAAATAATGAGCGCATTGATAAGCTTGGTAGCGCGAGAATGACGGTTATACAGGGTGAATCTGAATTAGCTGATCGTATTTATAATGGTAGCTTATCACTCAATATTATTATTGATGATATGCGCAGTGGCGACATACTCGATTACAGCTACACAGTGACAGGTAGCAACCCTATATATGCTAATAAATTTAGTACAAGACGCACGCTTAACTGGTCGGTACCTGTAGTGCAACAAAATATGCGTGTACTTTGGGGTAAACAAACACCTCTACATATAAATACAATAAACGGCGCAGCTGATATTCAAGAAACGCTTAACAAATATGGCAAAGATTATTCTATAACTCTTTTTGAAGAACCCTTACTCGAGCAAAATTCTCAAACCCCAACGTGGTACGACCCGTATACACAAGTTTACTTTTCTGAGTTTGACGATTGGGGTCAGGTAGTTAACTGGGCATATCCACTTTATCAATCAGCCATAGAAACCCCAAACAGCATTTTGGATGTAGCTGAAGAAATAAAAGCAAAACACACAAAAACATCAGACAAAATTGCAGCAGCACTGCGCTTTAGCCAAGACGAAGTTCGATATTTAGGGCTCGAAATGGGCACTAACTCGCATCAACCAACGTCAGCTTCAGAAACGCTTTCGCTACGATATGGCGATTGCAAAGATAAAACAGTACTGCTTATCTCGTTATTAAAAGCGATGGATATAGAGGCCTTCCCTGCGCTAGTTGATACAGAGGAAACCAAACGTTTAAAAGAACTTCCACCTTCTGCAAGTGTATTTAATCACGTAATTGTTACGCTTAAACAAAACGGAAAACGCTACTGGCTCGATCCTACGGTTAGTTACCAACGAGGTACTCTCGAATATTTAGCACAGCCTGATTATGGCTATGCACTTATTATTGATAAAGATGAAACCACTTTAACTTCAATGGCGCAAAAACCTGTACATACAAATGTATCTGTAGAAGATAACTTTTTTATTGCTGAAAAAGTATCTGAGCCATCACGTTTTGAAACCCAGTACACTTATGCTGAATTTGAAGCTATTAACCGAAGAAGCAATATAGCCAGCAGTGGTCTAAATAGCGTTGCTAAATCTTATTTCGAGTATTACCAAGGCTTTTTAAATGGTCTATCAATCAATGAAGCAATGACTATTAGTGAACAAGAACAAACGGGTAAACTAATAACCAAAGAATCGTATTTAATTAGTGAATTTTGGGAAAAAACAGACGAAGGCTACGAAGCTAGTTTTTACGCGAATGAAATACAAAATAGCGTTTACGAACCAAAGCAGGTAAATCGCACCGACCCACTCTACTTTGGCTACCCCAATATAATTAACACCACAATAAAACTACATTTTGCAGAAAAAGGTTGGGGATTTGATAGCGATCAACAAGAAATTGATAACGACTACTTCAATCTAAAAACAACTACTGAATTTAATGATAACGTTTTAACACTGAGTTATGACTATTACGCAAAACAAGATCATATTAAAGCCGCTCAAATAGATGATTATTTAGCACAGCGTAAAAAGTTAATATCAGCAACCCATTACCCTATTCTAAAATACGCGGAAACGACCGAAACACCTCAAACAACAGCTGATGTGCTAGATAGCTTTGGTTATAGCTGGCTTAAATATGTGTTGGCTGGCTATATTTTAGTACTCATATTCTTTTTCGCCGATTGGCGATTAGAGTCAGCAAAAAAAGTAAAATTTGAAGACAGTCCATTTTATGCAGTATCTGTAAGTAAGTTCATTATTTACAGTATTTTAAGTTTAGGCATATTTGTTAATTATTGGAGTTATCGTAACTTTAAAGCCATTAAAGAGCGCGATAACTCAAGTATTATGCCTATTGCTCGAGGTATATTTGCGTTTTTATGGTATTACCCTTTGTATCTCGCACTTGCAGAGCACAGCCAACAACAGTTAAACAAAAATAGAGTAATGCCTAACTGGACTGCCTTAACACTCTGGCTAATAGTACTCGCCAGCGCCTTTGCTTATCAAATGGACGAATACGCAACCATAGTGATTTGTATAATGCCATTTTTATGGTTGCCTCTAGCTAGTTACATTGAACAAACCGATATAAGTAAAGAAGCCCTACATTACAACTCGTACTGGCGAATTAGACAGTATTTAATCTCGCTTGCGTTTGCACCTCTATTATTTTTAGGCGTACTTCAAGAAGTAAATATTTTACCCAATGCCGCAATTATAAAAGGCGATAGTTTATGGTCTTACCAAGTACACTTTTTAAAACGTAATCGCCTAACACCTGAAAACGAAGAAATACTTTATTTTTATAGCGATGCAGTATTTGATTACCGAGAAGACGGCAACGGAATAACCGAGAACTATATTTTTAGTTACTACAAAAACGATGACGGCAGGCTTGAATCGGATCTTAGTCACTTTAAAGACATAGAAAAAATAGAAACCACCTACGGTAAAACCAAACTTGATAACACAAGCATTAAAGTAATAAAAACTGACGGTAGTGATTTCTTGCTCATTGTAGGGCGTCTAAACAAGCAGGATAAAGTACTAGTGGAGCAGATTAATTTACGTATAACAGCAAATAAAGTGCGTTAGTGGCTAAAAATATCCAATTAAGTACGAATATTTTTAGCCACTAATTAAAGACTATTGATCTTTGGGGGCTAAGATTTTATAAGAGACTATTTGATTTGATATCAAAGCAGTCGCTGTCTTGGAAGGCGATAAAATCATTCCTAGCTTGAATTTATTTTAACTTCGAAAGATTAATACTTTTATAATAAAAATTCATATCAAATTATTCAATAAGCATTAAACATCTATTCTTAATTGTTTAACCAAGATAAGCATTTTTATGAAATGGCAGTGCTAACTAGCCGATTTATATATGAATAAAAAACAAGCGCCACAATAATAAGAATTATTTGCATTTAGGTGTTGACAGATAGTTAGATCTAACTGATAATCAATATCAACAAGACGGATTGCATACCACTTGTTAAGGAATGAATTGATTTGTTTCTCGACCCTGAAACAACGTGTGGCGCACGTAAACAGCTATGGTTACTTGTTATGAACCGCAACGCCCCTTGATGTTGATGATGAGTAACCGCCCTACTATTTTACTTGCTACATTGCTCATATCGGTGACGGTAGATATGAAACTAAAAAAGCCCTTACGGGCTTTTTTTATGTCTGTAATTTAGTAAAACTAAATCACTTTAATTAAATAACCTGAACTCTGGTTAAATATTAACGACGGTTTTTACGAGCTCGCGCTCGGCGTTGAAGCTTTTCTTCTTCTTTAGCTGCTTTTTTAGCTTCTGCAGCGGCGCGTAAACCAGCAACCATTACTTCTTCTTCCTCACGCATTTGCGGAGTTTCCATAGTAATACGGCCAATAATACCGTCGCGTAATTCGTTGATTAGTATTTCAGACATTTTATACGTGTCTATTTGGTTACCACCACGAATACAGCCGCGTTTTTTACCCGCCATTTCAACAAATTCCCAATCACTTTCTGGTAATTCGTCTATTTTATAACGCGTTTTTAAAAGCTCAGGGTATGCACGCAATAAGTACTCAGCGGTGTAACTTGCTACTTCTTCATACTCAAGCGCCGTATCACGAATGGCACCGGTAGCGCCTAAACGATAACCTGAGTTTTCATTCTCTACTTTTGGCCACAACATACCTGGCGTATCGTAAAGCATAATACCGTCTTCAAGCTTAATGCGTTGTTGTGCTTTGGTTACCGCAGGTTCATTACCTGTTTTTGCAACTATGCGTCCAGCCAGTACATTAATTAACGTAGATTTACCCACGTTAGGAATACCCATTATCATGGCTTTAATTTGCTTATCTGCACCCACTTTATGCGGCACTAACTTTTTACAAAGCTCATTTATACGACTTACTTCAGCGGCTTTATCATGTCCAAAAGAAATCGCTTTAACACCGTTTTCTTGCTCAAAATAATCTTTCCAGATTTGAGTCATTTTAGGATCAGCTAAATCAGCTTTGTTCAAAATTTTGATGACCGGCTTACCTTCACGCAAGGTTGCCACCATCGGGTTTTCACTACTGTAGGGAATGCGCGCATCAAGCACTTCAATGATCACATCCATTTGTGGCATTATTTCTTTAATTTCATTGCGGGCTTTATTCATATGCCCAGGGAACCACTGGATAGCCATTTTTAACTCCTAACGTATAATTAACTGCTATTTTAACTGGCAATTCATTTAATTGCGCTATACTGACGCAAATTTTTTCAGATTAGTTGTTATGGCTCTTAAATCCACCATTATGAAAGTGCAGTTATCGCTTAGCGATATGGACCGCCACGTTTATCAAGATTTTAATTTAACCTTGGCTCAACACCCTTCAGAAACAGATCAGCGGTTGATGATTCGCTTACTCGCTTTTGCGCTAAATAGCTGTGATGGTTTAGAATTTACTAAAGGATTAAGCGCTGATGATGAACCTGAACTTTGGCATGTAAGCTATAGTGAAGAAATAGAACTATGGATTGAACTTGGCTTACCAGATGAAAAACGCCTTAAAAAAGCCTGTAATAAATCTAAAAAAGTGGTGCTATATACTTACGGTGAAAACAATCAAGCAATTTGGTGGCAAAAACACCAACCTAAATTGTATGAATTTAAAAATCTAAGTATTTTTAGCCTTGATTATGCAGCAACACAAGCACTTGCTGCTTTGGTTGATCGTGGAATTAAGCTCGCCATTACCATTCAAGATGGTGAAGTATGGGTAAATACCGATACAACCAATATTGAAATAAAACCGCTGCAATTAATGTAATTACGGTAGTTATACCAATTGCATTAAATTAATTATCTATTATAGCGACAAATAAATAAGTCGATAACAAGGCAAAAATTATGACATATAGTTGTTCTATATAAATAATTTTTAACGCAGGTAGCGGATTATTTAATACGCTAGAATGATCATGTTTTTAATAAAATTGGTATTAGGGAGCATATGAAAGTTAAACACGTTATTGTTTTACATGGCTTGTATATGTCTGGCTTTGTTATGCGCCCACTTTGTTCACGACTTGAAGAATCGGGTATGACGGTATTAAACATTACCTATAATACGCTCGACCCTCACCGCGACACCATATTTGCACAAATTGATGAGTGTATTTCTAACGAACCTGCAGCGCTTGTATGCCACTCAATGGGAGGGCTTATTGCACGTGCTTACCTAGAGGCAAACTCTCCTGCTAGCCAGCATGTAACTAAGGTAATTACACTGGGTACTCCACATAAAGGCAGCCATATAGCGCAAAAAATGAAACAAAAAGGGTTTGAATCTTTTTTAAAAAATAGTGTTGAATTTTTGCTTACACAGAACGGTAATTGGCCATTTAAAGCTAAGCTCTACAGCATTGCAGGTGACTTACCCATTGGTTTAATGCCCCTTATAGTTAAAGGTAGTAAATCAGATGGCACTGTATTGCTTGATGAAACCAAGCTTAAAGGTATGGCCGAACATAAAGTGTTTCATTTAAGCCATACCAGTATGATTTACTCGCGCCAAGTACTCGATTACATTTTAAAGTGCTTAAACGAGAAAGATTAATCCTCAGCATTGGCTGCTATTTTATAACTAATTAAAAATACCACTGCCAATATAAGCGGAATCGGCGCTGCAATGTAGCCAAAAAAATCTGAGTTCGCAAAGCTTGCACCCGCTAAGTGCGCTACTAACCCAAGTACAAATGCGATGACTGCAATTCCTACCACTATTAACTCTGCTTTATTTTGTTTCGCTGTTTTTGCATGCATGTTATCTCTCCTAATTATTTCGACAACATTATTATGCGCCGTTAGGGTGGATGATTTTTGACCTGCATCAATAAAAAAATAGCTAAGTTATTACCTTGAATAAAGTTTGTTTTAGATCATGATTTATATACTTTTGAGGTTTATTTACTTTTGAGGGGTAGTATTTTTATTAATCAGACCCACTTCTATTAATAGTCTAAAGTGAATATAGGTATCAAAAACAGCTAATAGGTTAAAACTATTAACTAGATACATTTAAACGATTTTACTAATTTATCGAAATTAGTAATACTTATCACAAGTTCACAAATCAACGGTTATTCAAGGAGCAAGTTATGTCACATGTAAACGCAATTGGTCTAAACAGCGCAAAAAGCGAAGACATCATAAAGTCACTCAATACATTATTGAGTAGCTACCAGATTCAATACATGAACGCGCGTGGTTTTCACTGGAATATTAAAGGCCGTAACTTTTTTGAACTACACGTTAAGTTTGAAGAAATTTATAACTTACTACTTCTTAAAGTAGATGAAGTTGCAGAACGTATTTTAACGTTAGATGGCGCACCACTACATGCATTTTCTGATTACCTTGAAGTAAGTAAAATTAAAGAAGCTAAAGGTATTAGTGATGGTGTTACAGCTGTAGAGAATCTACTTGCTGGTTACAGTACATTAATTCACATGCAGCGTGATATTTTAACCCAAGCTGGTGATGCAGACGATGAAGGTACAGCCTCACTAATGAGCGATTACATCTCAGAGCAAGAAAAATTGGTTTGGATGCTAAAGGCTTACTTAGACTAAACTAGCAAAAAAAAGCCCTCAATGAAGAGGGCCACAAATAGGGATAAATCGTTAAATAATCAAGCGATTCGGTTACTATATTAGTCTCCTCCCAATACTAAACAACGCCCCTGTTACCAGTGGCGTTGTTTTTGGTTTAAGTGGGCACAATGCTCATATATTGGGATAAACAATGTATAAGCATTACTGCTCTTATTATTTTTTCCAATAAAAAAGCCCCAGCGATACTGAGGCTTTGTGAACGTAACTAATTAAGTAACTATATTAGTGTCGTTATTGTTGGTTAGAATTTACTTCTAAAACCTATGTAGAATGATTGACCAATTGGGTCGTACGTACCAGCATCAGTTTCAGTACCAGTACTTGAACCGCTCACACCCGATAAAATGCGTGGTGGCTCTTTATCAAATAAGTTACTTGCACCAGCGTAAAGCTCTGTTGAATCGCTGATATGGTAACTTGCTTGAACATCATGATACGTTACTGAACCAATCCCTACTCCACCTGGAGCAATACCAAAACCACTTAAGAATTGATCATCAAAGTCTGCAGCGCCAATGTAAGTTAAGCTCCAGTTAAAATCAAAGTCGTTAAGTTTATAACCAAAGTTCCAGTTAGCTTTATGCTCTGATGCACCAATTTCTCCAGCAAACTCATCTTTATCAGCGCCTGGAAGTGGAATGCTATAACCATCGATTAGGTAAGTATAAGCAAGGCGAGTTCTAAACGCACCAGGACCAATATCAGCAGAGTACGTTAGTGTTAAATCAACACCTTCTGTACCTAAGCCACCACTGTTAGATACACCACTGTCGATAAATTCTAGTGAACCAGCACTATTATTACCTGATGGCGCACTACGACGAGTTACAAAGTCACAAAAGCTTGTATCGCCGCCGCCATAACATTGATCAAGAATAAACTGACGAGGTGTTGATACGATTGCATCTGTAATTTCGATATCAAAGTAATCAAGCGTAATATCTAGTCCTGATATTAGGTTTTCTGGTGTAAATACTAAACCTACTGTTACAGAGTCACCAACTTCTTCTTTTAAATCTTGGTTACCACGGTTAAAGCCACTAATGCCTTGTAAGTCAGACTGGTTAAGCGTGAACTCACCATTTGAAGCGATATTAGTTGTAACACCACCATCTGTTCTACAAGCATCGCCAGCAGCACCACCACCACTATTAGTAACACCTAAACATGGATCGTTTAAACCACTTGGGAAAGTTTGTGAAGGCGGAGAAAATAGTTCATCGATATTTGGAGCCCGTGTTGAACGAGCACGAGTAGCACGTAAACGTAAGCTATCCATTACTTCCCAATCAACACCCACATTCCAACTTTCAGTGCTACCTACAGTTGAATAATCAGATAAACGAACTGCTGCATTCATCGTTACAGAATCAAGCACTGGGATATTTGCTTCTACATAATACTCAGTTACATCAAACGAGCCTTCTGTTGCTGGGATTGCATTACCCGCATTAAGACCTGCTTGCTGTAGTGCATCAAATTCACTGCGTGAAAATTCTTCGCGGTATTCAAAACCAGCTGCAATACCTACCGTACCTGCTGGTAAATCAAATAAATCACCTGAAATATTACCACCAATGATTTCTTGCTCAACCGACGTTGAAAGCGAACTAGGTGCACTTACAAAATCAATAGCACCTTGCGATAACGAATTAAAACCATAAATGTCTACTGGTGCACAATTAAAGCCACGTGCTGTCGCATCGATACAGATAGCCTCATCAGTAATACCATCACCATCTAAATCTTGGCTATCGATCACAGCTTCTAAACCTTGACGGAAGCTTTGTACATTAACTAGACCGCCTGAAACTTGTTGCTCTTTTGTTTTACCGTATACATAGTAAGTATCGTAAAACCAACCATCGGCTATTTCACCTTGAAAACCAAGTGCTAAACGGAATGTATCACGCTCTGCTCGTGCTCCACGATTACCGATATCACTTAAACGTTTTGCAAAGAAGATATCTCGTGCGCCATCACCGTCGGTATCGGTTGCTGCGTTATATATATCGTCTGGAACAAACGCGTTACGTAGAAGCTCACCGTTTACATTAAATTCAATTGGTACCTGGCCATTTGCATAAATGTCGTCAGAGGCAAAAGGAAATGGCTCTAATTCAGAAACGGTTGTTGTTGCAGCGTAAGTGCCTTCATAAAAAAAGCTATGCTTGTCGCTTAACTCGTAGCTACCATTTGAGGCAAATAAGTAACGTTCTGTAGGTATTGCTATTGTACGTACACCGCTTCGGTTAAAACCATTTGCAGCTACGCCATCGCCGCCATTAGTACTAAATGAGTTTTGTAGGTTATTTGCATCATTAAACGTAAATGTTTCATCCCCAGCGCTAAAACGACCTTGTGGTGGAAATGAAGATAAAAACGGGCTTACTGCATCAAATACAGAACCTGGATTTGCTACTGGATCATCTTCGAAGAAAATACCTGAAAATTGGTCTACCGCTGAGCGATCACGGTCACGTGAGAAAACAGCGCCTTGATCAGAGTAACCAAGGTGAAACATTGCGTGTCCTTTACCATCTGAGCTTGATAAGCCTGAGGTAAAGTTAAATTGGCGTGACTCATCATCACCTTCACTCGATTCACCGTACTGACCATCAAACTCAACGCCTTCAAAGTCATCTTTTAGTACAAAGTTAACTACACCAGCAACAGCGTCAGAGCCATAAACAGATGAAGCACCACCTGTCATAATTTCAACACGTTCAATAAATTGGCTCGGAATAGTGTTTAAATCGACAGCAGAGCTACCTGGTACACCTGATACATAACGACGACCGTTAACTAATACCAATGTACGGTTAGAACCTAAATTACGTAAATCTACAGTCGCAACACCTGCACTCGCTGTACTAAAGTTTGAGTTAGTACGACTGATTGCCGGTGAACCAAATGCTGGATTATCTAGTAGTAAATCTTGAATATTTAATGAACCAGATGCGTCGATTGCTGTGCTATCTACAACTTGAATAGGCGCTGATGACATCGCCTCAGCTGAACGAATGCGAGAGCCTGTAACTTGTACACGTTCTATTTTAGTAATTTCGTCATCTTCTGCAGCCACACCTTGAAATGAAATGCTTGCAAGTATCGCGCTGCTTAGCGCAACTGTTAACGACGATTTTTTAAATAATCGTGCGCTACCTTTGTTAGTTAATGTCATATAATTCCCCTGAATTGTTATTTTTGTAACTAAATAGTTACTTCGCGGATTACAGTAAGGGGATTTATTTAAACACTCTACGTACGTTATTTATTAGGCGTAATCTTTGGTATGAATAGCTAGTTTTATGGGACGAATTAGTACGTCACAATTATTTTATAAATATATTGTACTTTTCATAACAGTTTTTCCGCTAAGCACGGTCTTTATTATTATATACAGCAAGAGATATAAAATAATGGTCGCTTCTTTTCATGCATTAACTTTTGTTAGTAACACTAAGTTTGCAACATTTTTAACAAAGCGCGTGCAAGAGCACCGACACTTTGAATCTCAATCTTTTATTCAGGCAAACAGATTAGATCAGATAGATACAGATCAATACAACGTACTTTTTTACGAACTAACTAATCTGGCTGACCCTATGCAAATAGTGCATTTAACAGAGCTAGCTAAAAAGCTTAAGTTAGTCATTATTGCCCAGTCGGGTCATTTTGCGAGTTTTGCTTTTGAAGTTGGCGCTGTTGATTTTTTAATTGTAGATTCAACTGCACCACGTATTGATAAATGCTTTGATAAACTGATTCACCTTTGCCCGATTGCAAGCGCGGCCGAACGTCAATATCAACAAAGCACACAAACCGAAAAACCATCATCACATATCGTAGTTAAAGATGTAGGTAAGGTAAGGCTAATTGATATAAAAGATATTATTTGGATTAATGGTGCGGGCAATTATGTAGAGCTGCATTTTACCCAAGGTAGTACACCGGTATTACACCGCGAAACCATGAAAAATATTGAACGGCAGCTAGAGCCAGAAGGGTTTATTCGTATTCATCGCTCAACGCTGGTAAGAAAACAAGCTATCTGTGAACTGATGCCTACTGACAGTGGCGATTATAAAGTAAGACTTAAAAACGATATGTGCTTAAACCTTTCAAGGCGCTATAAAGGGTGTTTAGAGAGCATTATAAGCCCTCTTCAGTAGCGGTTTATAATACTCATATTAATTACCAGTTCTGTTTTATATAACTATCACTTGGATGCACTAATGAATAGCTTTCGGTATCTTTATAAAAATTAACTTCTACATCGCTATTTTTCCATACTTTTTCAAACATGTTTTTAGCTATGATATTAATGTTTATATAGTCAACTCGTTGATAGCCACGTTCTTTTACACCCGCAAAATAGGCCTCTAACGAATCAAGACTATCTAAAGTTAACAGTTCAAACTCTTTTAAGTTAACAATCACAAACTTAATTGTATTTTCAGGGTGAGTGCTCAATTCTTGAATAACACCATTAGTTAATGATGTTATTCCTTCATTGTTAAAGCTCCCCTTCAATTTTAAATACATATGAGGGGGCTGTGAACAAATCTGAAATTCGCCATGTGCTCCAAACATAAATTACCTTATATATATCAACTTCTATATATAGAGTAATACAATTTTCCGATTTTGCAGTTAATTTAACAGCGCAATAAAAAAGGCCATTTCGAGGGCTTTTTCTTCTAAGCTTTTAAAACGACCTGATGCACCGCCATGACCTGCATCCATATCGGTTTTAAATACTAAAATATTACTGTCTGTTTTAAGTTCACGCATTTTTGCAACCCACTTCATAGGCTCCCAATACTGTACTTGTGAGTCATGAAGACCGGTAGTAACGAGTATGTTCGGGTAGTTTTGTGCGCTAATATTGTCATAAGGCGAGTAAGCTTCTATCACATCATAAAATTGAGGCTCATTTGGATTACCCCATTCATCGTATTCATTTGTTGTGAGTGGAATACTTTCATCAAGCATTGTGGTTAATACGTCTAAGAATGGTACATGACAGCCAACACCGCAATATAACTCGGGTGCCTGGTTTACAACCGCCCCCATTAATAGGCCTCCGGCACTGCCACCTGAGGCAAACACCTTATTGCTATCACAATAACCTTGATCAACAAGCGCTTTTGTCACATCAATAAAGTCACTAAAGCTATTTTGTTTATGCTCTTTTTTACCTTGCTCATACCATTCGCGACCTAGCATTTCAGAGCCTCGAACATGCGCAATAACATAAATAAAGCCACGATCGAGCAAGCTCAGTGACGAACTAGAAAAACTAGGATCAATCGTATAGCCATAGGCGCCATAGCCGTATTGAAATAACGGATTTGTGCCATCTTTTTTAAAGCTGCCTTTTCGATAAACAACAGATACAGGTACTTTAACTCCGTCGCGAGCAGTTACCATTAATCGCTCCGACTGATAGTCATCGGCATTAAAACTACCGAGTACTTTTTGCTGTTTAAGTAGTGTTTTTTCGCCAGTTGCTAAATCAACATCATATAAAGAGCCTGGTGTTGTTAAACTTGAGTAATAAATACGCGCAGTGCGTGTGTCTGGCTCTGGGTTCATTGCTATTGCAGCATAATAACAAGGATCGGCAAACTCAAGTGCCATACGATCCCCTAGCCTATTAACAACTACGAATCGAGCTTGCCCTTGCTCGCGTTCACTCAATACTAAAAAGTCATTAAATAACTCTACACCTTCAAGCAGTACATTTTCTCTGTGAGCTGTATGCTCAAACCATTGTGTTTTATCAGCAATCGTTTCGTTTGTTGCTGTCATTAATCTAAAGTTTTTAGCTTGCCAGTTAGTCACAATATAAAATGTGTCACCTAGCTTATCTACGTCAAACTCGTGGCCATCTTCACGCGGCATTAATGCTTTAAATTCGTCAGTGGGCTTATTAGCATCAAGCACCCATGTATCGTTGGTCTCTGTCGATGCTAAATCAATAATAATTAAGCCTTCGTCGCGGCTTTTACCAAGCCCCATAAAAAAGCTGCTGTCTTGCTCTTCGTAAACCATTACATCTTGGCTTTGCTCGCTGCCAAGCTCATGCCTAAATACTTGGTATCCTAGTAGCGTTTTTAAATCTTTTTTTACATAAAAAACAGTTTTATTGTCGTTAGCCCAAACAACCTGCCCTTCTGTATTTTCAAGTACATCAGGTAGCATTTCACCGGTCGTTAAGCTTTTAAAGCGAACATTATAAATACGACGACCTTCAGTATCTTCAGAGTAAGCCATAAGCTGCTCGCATGGGCTTAGTGCGACTTCTCCTAGCTCAAAAAACTCAAACCCCTCAGCTAATATATTCACATCGAGTAAAAGCTCTTTATTATCAGCCCTTATGCTCGTGCTTCTATAATGGCGAGAGTACTCATCGTCACCACGAACTTCTGAGTGATACCAGTATTTCCCGTCTTTAACGGGTACCGAGTTATCGTCTTTTACAATGCGTGCTTTTAACTCTTCAAAAAGTGTATTTTGGAGTGGCTTCATTGCAGCTAACTGTTCATCGCTATATGCATTTTCAGCATGTAAATGTGCAAGTACTTGCTCATCCTGACGATCGTCATCACGCATCCAATAGTAATTATCAGTGCGTATTTTATTATGAGTACTTAATGTATGGGCTTGCTGTTTAGCAATCGGGAAATTAGGTAATAAACTTAAAGAGTAGTCAGGACGAGACACAACAAAACCAATTAAAAAAATAATGTGATTTGCAGTTTATCATAAAAATAAAAAAGCCCATCCAATAGTTGGATGGGCTAAAACGGTAAACGCTTCATTACTAAAACCGCTATACCTTTGGGAAGATAATTCACTAACAGCCTTATATTTGCTGCCAAGCCATAGCCCAGCTTTGTCCAACACCGGGCTCGAACATAAACTTTTTATCGTCACTCGCGCGGCAAAACTCATTAAATGGCCAAGGCCTACATTGATAAACATGCCCTGTTTTTGGCTGCAATACCTTTGTACCCGCATTATAGTTTTCACAATTTTCAGGGTACACGTAATCATAAGTATCAAGGTTATTAACAACACGCTCATCGCATTTTGCAATACAATGAAAATCGACATGCGCTTTACATATCCCACTGCTTTGCAAAGCAAAAATTTCATTGTTTCTATAGGCAACAATTAAACCTTGTTCGGTCATTTTACCTGCGCTAACAAGAGGTACATGCACGTTAATATGCTCGGCAACTAAACGTGGCCATGCGTGAGGCTCACCTTGTTCAAGCGAGGTGATTTTGTAATCAAATGATAAACTAACTAGCTCTCCTTGCATGTCATAAAAGGTTACACTCACCACATCGCCAATAAACAATTGGGTATGATGATTTAAGCAACCTATTGTTGACCACTTTCCACAGGCCAACGACGTATGCATAAACACGGCAACACCTTAAGAGTTACAAAATCTTATCCATACACTATGGATACACAAAAAATACACTGAGGGCAAGTGATACATAACAACACGTTATGCAGTAGTCCCGCTACCATAGCTTTATAAAAAGCCTTAGACCGGAAACTTTGCGCCCTAATCTTTCGATTAGTTTGCCAGCAATGCGGCGATTATAATTCGGCCCCGCATAACAATCAAACAAAAGAATGTAACCAAAAACAAAAACCAACCCTTTAGGGTTGGTTTAGTGTGTTTTTAACTAAATAAATAAGTTAAAGGTTCTTTTGCCCACGTAAATATCAGCAGCACCAATAAAGATATAAATATTAGCCACGCAGGCCAAGACGCTTTTGTTACTTTAGCCTCAGAGCCATCCGCTTTTAACTCTTTTGAGCCTGTGATCATCGCCTTAACTAGCGGCTTACCTTTTATTCTATAAACAATAATAGCTAATACATGTAGACCAATAGCATAAAGTAAAATGTCAAAATTCAGCTCATGTAGCCAATTTGCAAAATCAATCGTATCGCTAGACACATATTGAGCAAGCGGGCCGTCAGTTAAAATGCCATCACTACTCATTAACCCGGTAATAAGCTGCGTAATTATAATTATAAAAAATACCATTACCATACAACTGCCAGGTGCTGAATGACCTAGCGAATCGCTTGGTGTCTTTAGTGCCTTTAAAATAGCACGAGGAGAGTGCAGCAACCCACTTAATCTCGCAGTTTTACTTCCGATAACGCCCCATATTAAACGCGTTACGATGAGTGCTAAAGTAAAGAACCCAGCAACAAAATGAAGCTCAATCATGCCCTCTTCAATACTAAAATAAAGCACCGCAATACTTACAACCAAAAACCAATGAAAGCATCTAATAAACCCATCCCACACTTTTAACGTCGTCATTGCGCCTATCCTTAAAAAAACAGTATTATCTAATTCGTTAACTACTTTAACATCATAATATTAAGGTATCCTTATGAGCCATTCTACAAGCCGTGCGAGTAAATATCATGCAACCAGTTAAAAAAGCTATTTTAAAAGGCTTTTTAGATATGCTACCACTGTGTTTAGCTGTTGTTCCTTGGGGCATTTTATGTGGTTCTTTAGCGATTCAAAATGGCTTTAGTGCACTAGAAACCCAAGCAATGTCGTTATTAGTCTTTGCAGGCTCTGCACAGCTTGTTGCGATTGAACTTATGGCGGGCAACACACCATTGCTTACAATTTTATTCACAACATTTATTATTAGCTCTCGGCACTTTTTATACGGTTTAGCTGTGCGTCATAAGGTAATTGACCAACCTATGCGTTGGCGCTTACCAGTAAGTTTTGTATTAACCGATGAGCTATTTGCATTTTCTCACCATAGAAAAGCGTACAGAACAAAAACACGTTTAATATACGCATTGAGCGCTGGTTTTAGCTTTTATATTGCATGGAATATTTGGACGTTAATTGGCATTGTAGCAGGCACAATGCTGCCCGATTTAACTAATTTAGGGCTCGACTTTGCCATTGCTGCCACGTTTATAGCTTTGGTTATTCCGGGCATTAAAAATTTGGCCTCACTCGTTACGGTAGTTGTAGCAGGCATTAGCGCAACGCTTTTAAAAAGCACAGGATTTGAGTTATGGCTTGTTTGCTCAGCGCTGCTGGCAATGGCCGCAGGTTACAGCACAGCAAGACTAGCCACTAAAAAGGAAGTAACGCCATGATGACGACTATTTTACTCATGGCGTGCATTACATTTTTTACGCGTTATTTGTTTTTACACCGTGCTTTGCCGTTTAAAGTAGGCCCTAAAATGCAGCAATTTTTAAGCTTTAGCGCACCAGCAGTGCTTACAGCAATTTGGGTGCCTATCGTGTTTTTGAATGAAGATGGCATTAACTTAAACTGGCAAAACCCTTATTTAAGCGCAGCAATAGTCGCCATTATTGTTGCCTACAAAACACATAATATTTATTACACTACGCTTGCCGGTATGGGGCTATTTCTAATTTTAAATTAGTGCGATCTTTATACTTTATGAAATACTGCACTCAGGTTAAAATGCGGCTAACAACAATAAAAAAGACGCCAATATGCACGAATTTCATCAATTAAGCGCAACAAGCTTACAGGGTCAACCTATCAACTTTAATGATTTTGAAGGTAAGGTTGTGCTTATTGTTAATACCGCAAGTAAATGTGGATTTACCTACCAGTACGAGTCACTGCAAGCTTTGCACAATAAGTATGCCAGCCAAGGTTTAGTTATTCTGGGATTTCCGTGCAATCAATTTGGTCAGCAAGAACCCGGCGACGCAACACAAATAGAGCAAGGGTGCTTAATTAATTTTGGTGTGAGCTTTTTAATGGCGGCCAAAGTAGATGTAAACGGTGAGCATGCACATCCTGTATTTCGTCACTTGAAATCGGCTTTACCTGGTTTTTTAACACGTAAAATAAAGTGGAATTTTACTAAATTTTTAATTGCCGCAGATGGTACACCAATTAAACGTTATGCACCTTTTATTAAACCCGAAAAGCTAGAACTTACAATTCAAAAAGCATTAGCACAGGCTAAAAGTACGCTTTAAAAAGTAATAAAGAGGCGCAAGGCCTCTTTATTGCCAATACTATTGAAACTTAAACATACGCATAACTGCACATTTAAACTCTCAATATTAATTGGTATTTTATTTATACTAGTGAAATTTAATCGGTGTAATCGCTTAAATCGTCTTCGCCTAGATTTTTACGCAAGCGCTTTTGCTCAAGGTAGTCTTCCAACTTCTTTTTAACCTTTTGCTTGTTCTTATCGTGTTGATTACGTCCGAGCATTTCGTACTCGTCTTCAACAAAATCGTCATCTAGCGCATCGTAACTAAATGTCTTACCCACAACCCACTCCATAAAGTGTTTGAGACCAACCAAGGATTTTATTATCGCAATAGCCGGTAAAATTAAAAATGTTTAATGCCAAAGTGCTCTGCAAATTAACATCAAAGTAAAGCCACGCGACTACTGTAAATAGTCTTCATGTCAGTAATGTGAATAAATAGCGCTAAATTTGAATTGAGGAAAGTGAGAGTTTTTTATCGTATCGATAAATAAAATTTATTAATTTTTATTAGTTAGCCAATTTGACTAAAAAATAGCTATTTATTAATTATTTTGACTTGCTAAAAAATAAAGAAAAACACTTAATCAATTGTTTTTTATGAAAAAATAAAACTGGCATCAAACTTGTTATTAATTAATCGTCATCAACAAAAAGTAGAGAATAAACATGAAAAAATTACTATTAGTTAGCGCATTAATTTGTACGCCAACCGCTATGGCTCATAACGACAACGATTCTGCAATTTCATTTAGTAACGATGAATGTAACGTCGAATTTAAAAACGATGTACGTATTAAACCAAACGAATTAGAAATTTTTACTGCCAATAATAAAACTATGCAATTTAATACCCATGGTGACTTAACCGTAAATGGCGAGCTTGTAGCGCTTAATAGCTCACAACGCGAAGCACTGAATAAGTACTCTGACAGCTTACGCACTCAATTACCTGAAGTAGCTAATATAGCGTTAGAGGGTGTTAAAATTGCCGGTGTAGCATTAGAAGAAGTAGGCAATGCATTTAATATTGACGGCCTTGATAATATGTCAGAGCTTATGGATGACATTAAAATCGAAGTAGAAAACACATTTTACCAACAAGGTACATTTGTAATGGGCCAACAAAGTTTTAATCAATTTGGCGAAAACTTTGAACAACAATTTGAGCAGCAGATAGAAACAGCGGTTGAATCAGCAGTGATGCAATCAATGGGCAGTATTTTAGTAGCTTTAGGTTCTGAGTTACTTGGTTCAGGCGGTGATATGGATGCCTTTGAACAACGTATGGAAAATATGGGTGCACAAATAGAAGAGAAAGTAGAGCTACATGCAAGCGCACTTGAAGAACGTGCTAACTCTTTATGTGGAAGCTTTGCTGATATAGCAAAACAAGAAGAGCAATTAGTAATGCAAGTGCCTGAGCTTGAAGGTTACCAGTTATTTAGCTTTAAACAAAATTAGTACAGCAAACATTATTTAACATCCCTTTGGCAGCACTTAAGTTTACTTAAATGCTGCTTTTTTGTGTTTCCCAAACTTATACCAACCTGCATAAATCTTTGATCAGTTTAACGAATTAAATTGCACTATAACTTCGTTAAAAATTTTTTATTTAGAACAACTAGATACAAAAACTTTTGCCTAGTTCTAGCGTAATTTTCTTAACGTTAAATAGACCCCATATATAAGCAGATTGGTATTACTTTTTAGCTAATAAAGTGAGCTTACCCAATGTAACTATTGCTTGCTCAATTTGCGCGCTCCATCGCACACCATAACTTAACCTTACACAGCTTTTATATTTATTCGAGGCTGAAAAAACAAGCCCAGGGGTAATACTAATACCCACCTCAAGCGCAAGTAAAAACAATGTTTGGCTATCGTACTCGCCTCCTAAATCTAGCCACATTACGCAACCTCCTTTTGGATCGCTTATACGTGTATTTTTTGGCATAGCTTGTTGTAAGCACCATCGCATACGCTCTTTGTTATCGCGCAGGCGTTGCCTAAGTACTTTTAAATTTCGGTCGTACTCGCCGCTGGCAATAAACTCAGATAACGTCCATTGGTTTATTAACGAAGCAGAGCAACTTAGTGCTCTTTTATATCGCCTTGCTTGCGTTGCAAATTTACCCGCAACTAACCAACCTACACGATAGCTCGGCGCTGCCGTTTTAGAAAAAGATGAGCAACTAATCACTAATCCTTTTTTAGAGTACGCTAAAGCAGGTGTGCCTCGTTTTGCCGTAAAATATAAATCACCGTATACGTCATCTTCAATAAGCACTACGTCATGACTTTCAAGTAGCTCCACCAGCTGCTGCCTGTTTTTATCTGGCATAAAGCTGCCTACAGGGTTGCTAATTGCTGTCGAGAATAAACACGCTTTTATATCATGCTCGTTTAAAGCACGTTCTAAATCGTTTAGCCAAATGCCGTTATCTGGACACAGTGGTATTTCGAGCGCTTTGAGGCCTAAGCTCTCTATTAGCTCTATAATCCCGTGATAACAAGGCGTCTCAATGGCAACTACATCGCCTGGCTTTGTCACGCACTTAAGCGCAATAGCCATGGCCTCTTGCGCACCATTGGTGATAACAAGCTCGTCCATATCAATACCAATGCCAAAATCTAGATAGCGATGCACTAGTTGCTTTTTCAGCGGCACAAATCCATCTGTTGGCCCATAGTTAATGGCTTTACTGCCGGCAATTGTCATTACTCGGCGCATATTTCTGGCCAGTGCTTTATCGGTAGGTGCAGCGGCTATAGGATTAGCGATACCAAAAGGGACTACGTTAGCTTGATGAATGGCGCTGTATACCTGCTCTATTAAGGCTTGTTTATTTACCACAACAGGCTCGCGACTTAATTTAACTCGCTTAGGTAAGTTATGCGCGGCGTTAACAGCTTTTAAAAAGTAACCTGATTTTTCGCGTGCCTCTACTAGCCCTTGATCCTCAAGTGCTTGATACGCTTGTTTTACAGTGGGAATACTTATATTTAAGTTATCTGCCATTTTACGTAGTGATGGTAGTTTTTCGCCGGGGAGTAAAACTTGTTGAGCACTCATATCCCTAATTAACTGAATAACTTGCTGATATAAAAACTCATGCCCTTGGCCATTTTTTTGTCTTATCATCACACACCAAATCTGTATAGGTTACATTTTTACTTTTCTGTATATGGTAAGTATACAGATAGGTCTTAAAATAGCCATTCAATCGGGCTTTGAGGACTAACCATGAAAAGTGCAGCGCTATACATTACAACCGTTTTAATTTGGGGCTCAACTTGGTTAGCCATAGAGTTTCAGTTAGGTGATATTGCGGTAGAGTTATCGTTATTTTATCGCTTTGCTATTGCAGCGCTTTTAATGTGGTTATATGTAGCGTACAAAAAACCCGACATGCGATTTAAGTTACTGGATCATGGCTTTTTTGTTTTATTAGCCATTTGTAATTTTGGATTAAATTATTTAATGCTTTACTGGGCACAAAATCACCTTACCTCAGCCATGACCTCTATTGCTTTTTCAATGCTGCTGGTTATGAACATAGTCAATACTCGGTTATTTTTTGGTAAGCCAATCTCAAAACGAATTTATACAGGTGCTGTACTCGCTGTATTAGGTATTACGTGTCTGTTTTGGCCACCGTTACAGCAGTTCGACTTGAGTAATGGTGCATTGGTCGGGTTACTACTTGCCCTTGGTGGCACCTTTGTGGCTTCATTAGGAAATATGGTAAGCGTTCGTAATTCTCGTAAACAAATTGGTGTGTTGCAAGGCAATGCATGGGGCATGTTATACAGCGCTATAGGCTTGGCTTTATATGTATTAATGAACGATGTGCAATTTAGTTTAAACGCTCCACCAAGTTACTGGCTATCACTACTTTATCTATCAATATTTGGCACTGTAATCGCTTTTGGTTGCTACTTTGCTCTACTTAGAAATATAGGCCCTGAAAAAGCCAGCTACGTTATTGTTTTATTCCCACTAGTGGCAGTAACACTGAGTAGTTTTTTTGAAGGCTTTGAATGGCACGCAAATACCTTTGCAGGATTTAGCCTAGTGCTATTAGGTAACGCCATTGTGCTTACCCTAACAAAACGAATTAACGCCTTTTTAGCTAATAGAGCAATGGCTAAAAGTGGCTCCGTCCCCAGTTAGACGCGTTATTAACGCAACTAACGTAAAAGCGCCTACCCTACTGTAGGCGCTTTTTTATTGGCATATGAAAAAGTAAAGCCTGCCCATGTACACTAATAACGGCAGGAGTTTTACCTACCAGTTCACCATCTGCTTCAATCAATAACCCTTCAGTTTTTATGGAAGCTGTATTTAAGCGACTGTAGTTAAGGTTTTTTATATGCTGATGGCGCTTAAAAAACAACTTCATAAAGCTTATTACGTTATAAAAAAGCCCACCCGATCGCATTTGATAACACTCAAGCAGCCCATCAGTTAAATCTGCTTTTGGCGCTATTTCTAGACCACCACCAAAGTACTTATGATTAGCAAATACGGTAATTAAATTTTTATACTGCCTAACATCGTTATTAAACGTACCTTGTAACTGCTGAGCTTGATAATAAAATAGCTCCTTAATGCTCGTCCAACTGTAATCAAAAGATGAAAAACTAGCTTTAGCATTAATCGCTTTAACTACATGAGCATCAAACCCTACCCCTGCAATATTAATAAAATAGCGACTATTAATTTTTCCTACATCAATTGCTGTCGGTGTATTAAATAATGCCTTTCGCCAATCATCTTCTTTGCAACTAAACCCTCTCGAGAAATCATTACCTGTACCGCAAGGCAATAATGCTAACGTACAGCTACTCCCTATTAACGCATTAACCGCCAAGCTCAATGTACCGTCTCCGCCAAGTACAACTACTTTGGTAAATTTACTCAGTAGCAACCTTATTTGAGCGCTGTCATTGTTAAAGTTTCCTGTTGTAGTAAACATACAATAAGAAAAACTGCGTTTTTTACAGATGCTTTTAAGCCACATTAGTGATTTTTCATTCTGTTTTTTTGTACTTGGTTTAATAATTATTAGTAGTGACAAGCTTTTGTTTCCAACAATGTATTTGAGAACGAATGAAAAAGAGTTTAATTGAGTTTTTTTAATCTGAATAACTAGTCAAAAAAGGTTGTGTAAAATGCATATAAATAAATAAAAACACACACAAATGCCAGTATTGGTGAGAGTAACGCCGATTTTATTTTAACTACTTATGCAAAAACCATAATAAAAAACACTGGACCGCACGTTAATAAAATAAATAAGGATTAGTTTAACTAATCCGTCAGGCTCAATTTTTATCGTTGTCTTTTTAATCAAACAACGTGCAAAATGCACGCGATTTCAACATATACAACCCGGAGCAAAATAATGAAACCAATTAACACATTAAATCAAACAGCAGCAGCTCAAGTAGCAGTTAAACCAACTAACCGTAAAGCAAGAATGTTAGCTAGACTTAACACTATTGGTAAAAGACTAGCACTTAGCGGCGCAGCTCAATATAAATAATCACCCAACCATGATTATTTTTCGGTGCAGCGAACACTCAACCACTAAATGAAGTCACTTATTTAGCTCCCCCTTGTTTGCTGCAACCTATTTATTTTATTAAAAATTGCCTTAATTTCCCCTTATTTACAAAAAAAACCTCATTTACGTACGTTTTTTAGGCAAACAGTCATTTTGCTATTTACACAGCGGTATCACCTAAGTATTATTCTGCGTCACGGAGAGATGGCAGAGTGGTCGAATGCACCGGTCTTGAAAACCGGCATGGGTTTATAGCCCATCTAGGGTTCAAATCCCTATCTCTCCACCATATTTTAATTGGTGGCTTTTTTTACTTCCATCAATACAAACGGTTATGCGTTGGAGAGGTGTCCGAGTGGCCGAAGGAGCTCCCCTGCTAAGGGAGTATAGAGTTTGTAGCTCTATCGAGGGTTCGAATCCCTCCCTCTCCACCATACTTAATTTAAACCACTTGATTGTGGTTTTTTTGTGCCTAAAATTTAACACCAGTACAAAATAGGGAGGGTGAGAACCCTCGACAGGGTTCGACAAAATGTCTGGAACATCTTGGGCCGCTGCAAGCGTCGCGCAGCGATTGATTACATGGATGTAAGCAAGTCTATCCCTCCCTCTGGACCATACTTAATTTAAACCACTTAATTGTGGTTTTTTTGTGCCTAAATTTTAACACCAGTACAAAATTGGGAGGGTGAGAACCCTCGACAGGGTTCGACAAAATGTCTGGAACATTTTAGGCCGCTGCAAGCGTCGCGTAGCGATTGATTATATGGATGTAAGCAAATCTATCCCTCCCTCTGGACCATACTTAATTTAAACCACTTAATTGTGGTTTTTTTGTACCTAAAAATTATAAAAACTAAACAAATTGTGCCTAGTAATAACTTAGGGCATTATTAACACAACTTTAGCCACTTTAGGTTTAGCTATGATCCGGTTCATATTGCTATCAGTTTGCGCGGCAGCACCATTTTTTACCTTGGCACAAAGTACAACAGTGTATAAGTGTGTAATTAAGGGCGTTCCTACCTTTAGCCAAACGCCTTGCGCTAAAGATGCACAAGTTATTACTCTTAAAGATATAAACGTAATTGAAGCATACAAAAGCTCTACGCCCGGTAAAGGTATTACCGACACCTCTGTGGATGACTACTTAGAAGTTCAACAAATAGAACGAGAAATAAAGCGCCTTGAGCTATCTATTGCACAAAGCCAAAAAGAATACGCAGCTAAAAAACAGCAGATAGATTACATGACTCAAGATAAAGCCAATCGTTTAGGCGCTTCGTCTATTGCTGATGCTATCGCAACTAAAACAAATTCGTTAAAGCAAGCTTACGACGCATCAATTAATCAAACGCAGCAAAAAATAGAGTCATTAAAACAAAGAAAGCAGCAGCTTAGCCAAAACCCTTAAGCGCTCGTTTTACTATCGAAATAAACTGCTCAACGTCTTCTTGAGTATTATAAATATGTGGCGATACTCGTATCCCAAATTTACGGGCATCTACACTGACTTTCGCTTTATTAAGCGCTGTAAGTACATGGTCTTGCTGCTTGTTAAAAAACAAAATAACAGTCCCGCTGCATTTATCACTACTCATAGGTGATGCAACATATTTGCCTAGTTGCTCATGAATAAGCGTAAGCATAGCTAAATTATGATCCCTTACCTTGTGAGCAGTTAGCTCTGCAAAGTAAGCAATGCTATTTGCGGCAATAATATAAGGTGCTACAGAGGGAGTACCACCCCAAAACTTGAGCGCACTGGCGTTATATTCAAAGTGGTTTATATTGAACTCAAATGGATTTTGATGCGAAAACCACCCCACATCTTTAGGCTCGCAATACTCTATCTGATTTTTGTTAACCCATAAATAAGCTGCACCTGGGCCACCACATAACCATTTAACGCTCGAGCCAACCATAAAGTCAGCATCGAGTATGCTTAAATCAAGCGGTATAACACCCGCTGATTGAGCAACATCAACTATTGATAAACTATTAGTTAATTTACTTATAGCTACAATATCGTATACAGGCGCCTGTACACCTGTATTTGAATACACATGACTTATAAAAACTAAATCGATGTCGGCGGTTATATAACGCTGCCAAACACTAATATCAGTTAGGTTTTCGTGCTCTGGTATAAACATAATTTGTGCGCACTCTGGTAATGCTTTTTGCATTGCAAAACCCATGCTCGGAAAATCACTTTGCGCCATAAGCACTTTACAATTTTTTTGCTGTAGCCGTGGATGCGACATAAGCAACTTTGTTAAGCCACTTGATAAATTAACCTGAGGACAAAACTGCGAACTAGGCGCATTAAATAACTTACCAAGCGCGGTAGTAAATTGCTCAACTGCGGACAGCCATTGTTGCCAAGGTTCTTTATTTGAGCTCTCCCACGGTAAAAAGTAGTGCTGAGCTAAATATTGCTGCGTATTTTTAAGAGGACGCCCTACCGAGTGGTTTAGTAAATAACAGCCATCAGCCATACAAAAATCATTTTTAAGCATGCTATTTAACCAATTTTTTAAGTGTATTTAGATCGTCAAAACGTGTTTTTATATCGTCGCGTTTGGCACTGGCCCGCCTATCTCTTAATTTTTCGAGCGAATCAAGTAACACATGAAGCGGCGGACCACTTGCTGTTACCTTGCTCATATGCTGCTGTTGCATATTTTTTGAGGGCTGAGCAATAAACTTTTCAACCAGTTGATTATGATGACCGACTGCGGTGTCACCATGTAATTTACACACTTGGATAAATAACGTTGCGTGGCTTTTAAACCAATCTGTATTTTTATATTGCTCTGCTTGTAAAAAGTCATCCATAAAGCTTTGCATACGCATGGCTTCTCGTAGGATTTGTTGATCCTCTGGCATCATATATAAAAACTTATCCACCAGCATTTGCGAGTAACTAGGCTCATTTGCGCTACAAAGCCCTAGTAACATATCAATCACGTTAATACCTGCAAAGTCACCAGCATTTGCACCTCTGTAAACCTCTTTACCTACACGGTACGGTTTATAATAAGGGCGAACGCAGTTAAAAAAGCGATCTGCATCGAGCTCAGAATAAAGTGCATTATTTGACTCAATTACATCTATAAGCGCTTGTTTTGCTACTTTTAATAACTCACCACACAGGGGGTGTGAGATACCTAACGGCAATATTTTTAATAAAGCATCACTTGCACGTTTATAGGCCAAAATACCTTGGGTGTTGTAATCAAGAAATAGCTTTTCATCAGGTAAATTGGTAAATCGTTTATAAATACCGTTAAGTGCTTTGTTATGAGTAGTTAAGTGGGCGGTAGCAAAACGAGGGGTTACGCCAATGGATGCGCCTATATGCATAGCAAGCGCTGAGGCTTCAATTAGTGGCGAAGTAGTTTCTCTGCTTGGCTCAGTAATTTCATGGCGCCTACACGCCGCCATAAACAATCCTACGTTACCGAGTAAGTCAAAAGCGCTATCAAAGCCTTGATCTGTGTTTCCCTCGGCTAATAAATTGCTAATTAATGCGTTGCCTTCTTTTTCTAATTGTTGCTTTAAGGCCTCACCTATTCCTTCTACATTTGCTTTATCGGTTTGCTGCCAGTAAAGCTGCTCTAATTCACTATTTAAAGTGACAAACTCTGTTCGTATCCAGTGATCAAAAATAGCGGTATGTGTGTTCATTGTTGTGCTCTATTATTTTTATAGTTAAATGCTAACAGAGTTCAATGAGGGTAAAACGCCAAAAAAATTAGTAAAAATTGCAATACTTAGCAATAATCACTACAAATATAAAAATAATTAATAAAAGCCGACAACTATGTTAGATAAAAAAGACCAGCAATTACTCATTGCACTGCAAAGCCAAGCTCGTATGTCTGTTTCAGATTTGGCCAGCAGTATTAACCTATCGGATACACCTTGTTTAAGGCGTATAAAAAAGTTAGAGCAAGAAAATATTATTACCGGCTACCACGCCGCCATAAATCCTAAAGCACTTAACCTTAATGTGTTGGTATATGCATTCGTACGATTAAGCCAAAACTCGGTAAGTGCTGCAGAGCAATTTGAGCAACATGTAGAAAAATTACCACATGTATTAGAGTGTTGTGTAATATCAGGAAGCTATGATTATTTATTAAAAATCATTGCACATGATCTTGAGAGCTACGAAACATTTGTAAAACATCAACTAGGTAGTTTAAGTTGTATTGCAAATATAGAATCAACAGTCGTGTTAAAGCAGTCATTTAGCAAAAAACAGTTACCATTATAAAAATAACCAAAATAACTTACTGTTAGCTATACTGATATTTCAAAACGATAATAATAATTGCTTGGACCTTATGTGAAAAATTTTAACTCTAAAAATCATTCCATTATTTTTTACATCATGTTTGCTTTAGCATATTTTTTAGTCGGCATAGCACTCACTAAACTTGCTTTTAACTCGCAAATAATTCCAATTTGGTTACCTGCCGGTATAGCTCTAGTCGGTTGTTATATTTGGTGGTGGCGCTTTATCCCGCCTTTATTCGTAGCTGCAATTGCGTTTAACCTAAATATTTTTGATAGTTCAGCTCATGAGCTAGTCCTGGTCGGCAACTCATTCAACGAGGCTATGTATATCGCCTTTGGTGTTGTTATACAGGCAATGGTCGGCGCAGCTTTTTTAAAGTATTGGCTTGGTCACCCGCTGCGTTTTAAAAAGCGCAAGAATATAATTTACTTTATTTTAGTCATAGCCATATTGGTCAGCTTAATTTCAGCTAACTTTGGCGTATTCGCACTGAGTCAATTTAACTCGATTTACAGTATTGATAATCATTGGAATAATGTTATTTACTGGTGGCTTGGCGATACATTAGGGGTATTAATTGCAACTCCATTTTTACTTTCTTTATTACCACAAAAGTCTAATCAACATACTATATCGGCATTTCCGACAATTGCAGTATGCTCAGTTTTATTTTTATCAGTCGCGGTAACAACACAATTATACGATCAGGAAAATCGTATAAGCACTATTAAAATTGCCGAACGTGAAGTCCACGTTATAGAAAACAGCCTTTATAGATATACAAATCGCAGTATTATTGCAGTGCAGAGCTTAGCAAGTCAGGTTCAATCATCTCCCATGCTGAGCCAGCAAGATTTTTATTCTTATGCTAGTCAGTTACTAACTCAATACGAGTTTATTAACGCTTTATCGTGGAATGCAAAAATACCTCAAGATCAACGAGAAGTCTTTGCTCAAGAAATATCAAATATTTACCATTTAGATATTGATATAGTTGGCGAACCTCTTGAAATTAACGATCCCCTTGTTATAGTAAAATACATAGCTCCTTTTAATGGTAATCAAAAAGCTATTGGCTTTAATGTATTTTCAAACCCTGATCGAAAAAACTCTCTGCTTAACCCCGCTATAAAGTACATGCCAGTCGGAACTAAAATAATTCAGTTGGTGCAAACCAAACAACCTAAACCAGCCTATTTATTATTTGCCCCTGTGTACTCCCAATATAACGATGAAAAAACAATTAAAGGCTATGCCACTGGTATATTTTTAGTGCGTAGTATTATTGAGCAGGCCATTTCTAAAGAACAGTCTGATATGTTTTCGATTGGTATATACGAAGATACAAACACACCGCCGTTTTATAGTAATTACTCTCAAGATGTTCAGCAAGCCAAAGGCAGCCGTTTAATGTCGTTTGACGTGGACTTTGCAGGGCAAAAATGGATTGTAAAACTAGCCCTTAAAGAAAGCTTTTTAACACAACATAATAGTCAACTAACTCTATTATTGCTCATACTTCAAGTTGCCGTATGTTCTTTAATTTTAATGGTTTTACTGCTGTTTAATCAGCAACAGATTGCACTTACACGTCAAGTTGCAGAGCGTACACACTCACTCGCACAAGCAAAGCAGCAGTCTGATTTAGCTAATCAGGCTAAAAGCCAATTTTTAGCGAATATGAGCCACGAAATACGTACACCATTAAACGCCGTTATTGGTTTTTCTTCACTTGCTCGAGAAACAGACAGTGCAAGTACACTCATTGGCTATTTAGATAAAATAAACTCATCATCTAAAAGTTTATTAAACTTAATTAACGACATTCTTGATATATCAAAAATAGAATCCCAAAAGTTAGTTATTGAATCTATTGCATTCGACCTAGGTGCCTTAATAACACGCATAGACAATATGTTTGAACAAAGCGCACTTAACAAAGGTATTAACTGGCAAGTTAACTCAAAGCTACCTTTAAATACCTGGTTTATTGGTGATCCTATGCGAATTGAGCAGGTATTACTTAATTTATGTAGTAACGCGATTAAATTTACAAGCCAAGGCAGCGTTACTTTAAACATAGAAACAGAGTTTACTGCCGCCAATAAAGTACAGCTCGTTATAAACGTTAGTGATACCGGAATAGGTATAAAACCAAGCCAGCATAAAAAATTATTTAACGCATTTACCCAAGCTGATAGTTCTACCTCAAGGCAGTTTGGCGGTACAGGACTTGGCTTAACCATAGCTAAAGAGCTAAGCCAGCTAATGGGGGGAGAAATAGCACTTAAAAGTGAAATAGATAAAGGCTCTACTTTTACATTTTCCATGCGATTAGAAACAACAGAGCCTAAAAAAGAACATGTTATTACATTTGATAATACTAATATTACTTCGCTAGACATTTTGGTCGCAGAGGATAACCCAGTAAATCAAATGGTTATTAAAGCGATGCTTGGCTCGTTAGGGATTGTGCCGTATATAGTAGAAAACGGTGAGTTGGCGGTCGATATAGTGAAAAAGCAGCATTTTGACTTAGTGCTTATGGATTGCCAAATGCCTGTAATGGATGGCTATAGAGCAACGGCACTGATCCGCCAGTTTAAAACCGAACAAGAACTCCCGATTATTGCTTTAACTGCCGACGTAATGCCAGAGGATAAAGCACATGCACAAGCAGTTGGATTTAATCAACATCTTGCAAAACCGCTTGAACTCATTAAGCTAACCGAGTGTCTTGTCCAATATGCAGAAGTTAATGAACAATAGTGGTTTAATTTTAAGAATAGTTTTAAGAGTATTTTTAAGAGTAGCTTTTGGTTTTGTTTTAAGTGTTTTTTCTCATACAGCTGTCGCTCAAAACTGTATATCGCAGGCGAGCGACTTTAAATTTATAACAAAAAGTAAGCAACAAGGCTTATTACGCTTTGAAAATGAGCACAACCACCAGCCCTTTAATTACCAAGCCATTTTACCATTTAACGATTACTTAGATTTTGCATATAAACATATAAATAAAGCCAATCCACGTGCAAATATGCCATGCCCTGTTATTACACAAACGTATCAGCAATTAGTAACACAAGGTACGCGAAAACCTGACCCTACTATTGCAGATATTATTGCTCCTTTTGAGCTTACGCATCCAAACAGCAATAAAGTTGCGCTATTAATCCACGGACTAACTGACTCCCCCTTTACGTATCACGATTTAGCACAAGTGTATTATCAGCAAGGCTATACTGTGCGTACTATTTTATTACCAGGACATGGAAGCGCCGCAAGTGCGTTACTCAATGTAGACTTTAGCCAATGGCAACAAGCAATAAAATACGGTATTGAACGCTCGGTGCAAGACTTTGATGAGGTGATACTCGCAGGTTACTCTACCGGTGCAGCGTTACTTATTGATTACGCAACCAAACATACTGTATCCTCTAAAATTAAAGCGCTTATGCTTTATTCGCCCGGCTCTGAGCCACATAATAAGTACGGCTGGATAGCAAAGTGGATTGATGCCATACCCTTTGTTAATTGGATTGATAAAGATGCCGATGTAGACTTTGCTAAGTATGAATCATTTCCTCTAAACGCAGCTGCCGCTTCGTACGATGCAATGTCACTTGCAAGTGTAAGTAGCTTAAACAAACGCCCTGCACTTAAATTACCTATTTTTAGTGTACTTAGTGATATTGATACCACGATAGACACGCGTGCCACGCTAAAGTTATTGAGTACATTACACAAAGATAATTCAGTAAAATATAAGCCACTCGATACTTTAGTACTTTATGGAAGCACCAATATTTTACCGCCAGACTTTGCTAGTGACTACACAGTAAATAATCCGCAATGCACAACACCTCAATGTAAAAAGGTTCATGGTATGTCGCATATTGCTGTTGTTAACTCACCGCAAAATCCACATTATGGAATTAACGCCACTTATCGCAATTGTGGCAGCTTTATTAACGATGAGTCCCTGTATGAAACATGTAAAACAACTAAAAAACCACAACTAGGAGAGCGTACAAGCGCCAACTTAAAACACTATCCGGCTTTACAGCGCTTAACTTATAATCCTCATTTTACCGAGCTTAAAATACAAATTAGTACGTTTATTAAAAACGTAGAACAGCTTAGAACAACTACAAGGTAAGTAGTCATGGGAACGTTTTCGCACCAATGGTTTAGCAGTATTAATGAGATTGATCAGGCGCAGTGGCAACGTTTATTTGGTGATGAACCATTTACTCAACATACTTTTTTATATGCCCTTGAACAAAGCCAATGCGTAACACAAAAAAGCGGTTGGCAGCCCCATCACCTCGCTATTTTTGAAGATGATACGCTCGTTGCACTTGCACCCGGGTATTTAAAAAGTCATTCATACGGCGAGTATGTATTTGACTGGGCCTGGGCTGAGGCATACGAAAAACACGGTTTAGAATATTATCCCAAGTGGCTATCTGGCATTCCCTTTAGCCCTATTGAAGGCAAGCGTATTGCTATCGAGCACGCTAATCCAAATGCGGTATATCAATACATTACAGAGCAACTTAGCTTACACAGTGCTCAGCAAGGATGGTCGGGATGGCATGTTAATTTTTGCGACCAAGCCCAAGCCACCTCATTAACTGAGCAACACGCCATGTTAAGAGTGGGTGTGCAATTTCAGTGGTTTAATAAAGGTTATGAATCCTTTGACGACTTTTTGCAGATGCTTAGCTCACGAAAACGTAAGTCACTTAAAAAAGAGCGAGCTAAAATAGCGCAACAGAACATTGATATTGAATGGCTGCAAGGAACGCAAATTACGCCCGAGATAATGCAATTGTTTTGTGAGTTTTATCAGCGTACCTACTTAAAGCGCTCTGGTCATTTGGGCTATTTAAATATGGAGTTTTTTACGCTTTTACATGCCTTAATGGCTAATACTCTCGTTATTATGCTGGCCAAAAGAGACGATAACGTGATTGCTGCAACACTTAGTTTAGTAGGTAAAAATACGCTTTATGGGCGCTACTGGGGAGCAAGTGAGGAAGTAGATTCGCTGCACTTTGAATTGTGTTATTACCAAGGTATTGAGTTTGCAATAAAGCATAAACTCAACTGTTTTCATTCGGGTGCACAAGGTGAGCACAAAATAGCACGCGGATTTGAACCCGTACTTACCTACTCTGCTCACCATATTGTTGATGGCGACTTTAGTAATGCAATAAGCGACTACTTAAAGCGTGAACGCGGCCATATTGATATATATAAAGAGCAATGTAGCTCATTACTGCCGTTTAAAAACGAGTAACTGATTATTTGCAGGCATGGCTGTATCGCTAATAAGCGTAAGCCCTGCTTGCTTAGCTAGTTGTTCAACTGCTTCAAAATCTCTTATTCCACTTAACGGATCGCGCTCTGTTAAAAAGGCACTAAAGTCATCATTACTTGGGCTGGTAAATTCACCTTGGTATTTGAATGGCCCATAAATACACAACATACCGTCGCTATTTAAGTGGCGTTTAACACCGTCAAAAAAACGCTCAACTAATTGCCAACTTACAATATGAAATGTGTTTGCAGTATAAATAGCGTCAACTTTATCTATTGGCCACTCATTATTTAAATCAAGCTCAAGTGGTGCATGCAAATTAGTTAAATTAGCTTCGCGGTGCCATAAGTTAATCCCTTCGTGGTTTATAGCACGATCACTTGTATGCCATTGTAAATGTGGTAATTGCTCTGCAAAAAAAACACTATGCTGACCGGTTCCTGAGCCAACTTCGAGTACTGTTTTAGTATTTTTTAATACAACTTTTAATTGCTCTAAAATAGGGGTTTTATTGTTTTCACAGGCTTGTGAAAATGGCTTTGTCATTACTGTGCACCAAAATTGTAGATTAATGCACAACAGTAAAGCAAATTTAGCTTATTTTGTCGTGATGAAAAAAAGATAATTTTTAAACACTATAACTATCATATGGTTGAGCTAATTTATTATGATTGGTACGTAATATGCTTTTATATAACTAACCCACTAAAGGGTTTAACTTATATTAAATTTCAAAGGATAAAATTATGCATATACCCCCTTATACCGCTGTAGACGCAGCTATTGCTATAACCGAAAAAACCACCGACGATCATAGTTACGCCGTTGATATGAGAGCTACAGTAATCGATTTACTTTCGCACCCTAAACATAATCAACAGGCGATGACCAAACATGAAACAGATCAGATATTTATTCTTGGCTACAATTAAAACTCAAATTAGTATCGCAAATAATTTTTATAATAACTGTTTACACTGAAACCGATTAAATGTAATGATAACTATTATCGTTAACTTAAGTCGGTTTTTTTATGTCTTCAAATTATGCCCAGCATCGTTACCATCAAGAACTCTCTTGCCATTGCTTAAGACCTGGCCTGCATGCACCCATGCTCGTTGCCGATTACATAGAAACCGCCCTTAACGTCGCTAAAAAATTTGAGCAACAACGTAATCCCTTGCTTCAAGAGTTTTATCTTAGACGCACACACCATGAAATTATGAACAAAATGTGCGACCCTCTTATACATAATGCTATTCGTAAACAATGTTTAGAGCAGTTATACAAACCTTTATTAGCACTAAAACGGTTTTATAAAGTGCATAACAATACTGCACAATTTTTAATACTTGAGCGTGAAGCTCGTATTCTTAGTCACGAATTCAACCCTTTTTAAGGAGCACACTTATGAGCAACTTTAGAACAGAATCAGACAGCATGGGCGAGCTACAAGTACCTACTGATGCGCTCTATCAAGCGCAAACACAGCGAGCGGTTAATAATTTTGCCATTAGTGGCTTACCTATGCCAAAGCAATTTATCACTGCACTGGCTTATATAAAACAAGCCGCTGCACAAAGTAACTGTGAGCTAGGCCATTTAAGCAAAGCTAAAGCCGATGCAATTGAGCAAGCTTGTCAAAGTATTATTGATGGTGAACATGTTGAGCATTTTCCCGTTGATATTTTTCAAACAGGTTCTGGCACAAGCTCAAATATGAATGCCAATGAAGTTATTGCAACGCTTGCTAGCCGGATAGGCAATGAAAGCATTCACCCTAATGATGATGTAAACATGGGGCAAAGCTCTAACGATGTAGTCCCTACTGCTATCGCACTCAGTAGCGCAATAAATGTAGTGTACGAATTACTTCCTTCGCTTGAAAATTTATCGCAAAGCCTGGAAAAGAAAAAAGCTGAAGTAGGCCATATAGTTAAAACGGGCCGTACGCATTTAATGGATGCAATGCCTGTAACGTTTAATCAAACACTAAGTGCATGGCAGTCACAAGTTAATCATGCTGCAGCAGGAATTAGACATAGCTTAGAGCGTGTATGCGAACTTGCACAAGGTGGTACAGCGGTTGGAACAGGAATAAATGCAGACCCTAAATTTGCAGCAAAATTTACAGAAAACCTAAGTGCCAATGTAGGCATTAGATTTACGCCTAGCAGTAACTTTTTTTATAACATAGGTTCACAAGACGCCATAGTTGCGCTTTCGGGGCAATTAAAAGTACTCGCTGTAGCACAAATGAAAATAGCAAACGACTTACGCTGGATGAACTCAGGACCACTAGCGGGCCTTGGTGAAATAGAGCTTGAAGCATTGCAACCAGGCTCGTCTATTATGCCTGGTAAAGTAAACCCAGTAATACCAGAAGCCGCTGCAATGGTAAGTGCACAAGTAATAGGTAACGATGCCACCATTACAGTGGCAGGCCAAGCGGGTAATTTTGAGCTGAACGTTATGCTGCCAGTCATTGCTTATAATATTTTACAAAGTATAGAATTACTTGCCAATAGCGCGCAAGCATTGGGCGATAAAGCCATTGCCAGCTTTAAGGTAAATCAGCCTAATATAGATAAAGCGCTCGCTAAAAACCCAATTTTGGTAACTGCGCTCAATCCTGTGATCGGTTATGAAAAAGCAGCAAAAATAGCAAAGCAGGCTTATAAAGAAGCTCGCCCAATTATTGATGTAGCTGAGCAGGAAACTGATTTACCACGCAGTGAACTCGAAAAACTACTTAACCCCACCAAACTAACGCAGGGTGGACTTTAACAAAACGGTATTTTTCACGGCTTTAATTACTTGATAATATAGTTTTTATTGCCGTAAAAAATGCACCGTGTATGATAGTGATGAATATTTCATCACTATCAAGGTTTGTTATGCGTACCCCATTGTTAGCCATACTTTTACCACTGTGTTTAACTGCATGCTTAGATAAAGCACCCACTGAAACGCAGCAAGTAACAATCACCTCAGAAGCTGAAGCACCAAAGCAAGAGCTACAAAAGCTAAAAGAAAACACTCAATTACAAGAAAATACTAAAAAGAACGTAGTTGCTGAAAAAATACCAAAAGCTGATTTAAAAAACGTTTCAATAGACGATATAAAAACAGCTAAAACCGAATTAAATACGCTAATTACAGATAAGCAATGTGATACCAGCACCCAATGCAGAATAAGTGCAGTAGGCAGTCGCGCATGTGGTGGGCCAAGCAGCTTTGTTGTGTACTCAACAAACGCAGCATCTGAGGAACAAGTAGCAGCCCTTAGCGACAAAATTACTAAGCTTGAAAGTAGTTATAATTCACAAAAAGGGATGATGAGCATTTGTCAGCATTTAACAACGCCAAGCACGCAGTGTGTTGAAAATAAATGTGTTAAACTTGAAGGCTCAGCGGTAAGTGCATTTTAAGGATAACGTTATGAGTTGTTTACCATCGGCAATTAAACTATCAATTTTAAGCATTGCTAGCAGCATTTTATTACTAAGTGGTTGTGCTAGTACTGTGACGTCAAATGAGCAAAGTAAAAACTTATCTGACTTAAACTATGATCTGAATAACATGGTGAGTAATAACAGCTGCACAGCAAGCTTTCAGTGCAAAGTACTTGAAGTGGGCGCCCGCGCATGCGGCGGACCGAGTAAATATGCTGTTTATTCAACGCTAAACACATCTCAAGAAGAAGCAGAACAGCTTGCTCAACAAATAACAAAACAAGAAAACATACAAAATAAAGCACAAGGCTTAACTGATTGTTCTCCTGTACTTGAAGTGCAATCGCTGTGTATTAACCACCAATGCCAGTCGTTTGATATAAAATAAAAACGGCCGCGTATAAGCTAATTTCAGCGTTAACTTAAATACGGAATTAACGCTGAAATTACTACCACCAGTACCACGCAAATACCCGCTTTAATAATGTATTTCATGGGCATTGTTTTAAGCACCCAATATGCATAAATAAAACGTACAAAATAACTCGCCGCAGTACCAAACAACGCAAAAATAATTAAGTAAGCAATTAAAACAATATTCATAAAAACCTAATTAAATTATTTCACTTTTTTATTTTTAGTGTGAGCTATTAATAAATCAGCTACTTGTTGCTTTACGGCTCGCTTATCATCGCTTTGTACATCAAAGCGACTGGCTAGTTGCGCTATTTCATCATCATTTAAGTTAAACGATAAACGTTGACGCGTTTTTTTAGACTTTACGTCTAAGCCAAGTATTTTTCGGATCATATCTGACGGCGTTAGCTCTTGATCAATTGCCTGCTTTTTTATCAGTTTTTGAACTTCGCTGCTTAGATCAAATGCCATTTGTGTGGCACGTACAGCTTGTTCCTGACGTAACCACTTGTCTTTAGCATCACTCACTTAGCGTCTCCGGGAAACAAGTCTACAATGTCTGACATTGGACGCATGAGCGTTAGCGATACTTCGGTTTCGCCGCCATCCCAAATTTCGATATTTAAACCAAAGCCTTCATTATCTGACGCTAAGCAAATCATTTCACATGGCTCGCCACCTTCTTGCTCATAACGAGGTAATGCTTGGTTGCGGTAGTCTTTATTATGGAAATAACACACATAAGGCGACTCGCTTTGTTGGTAGCTTTTAGCTAAAAACTGCATAAAGCGCTCTGGTGTATTTTGCACTGTAATGTGGGTTAACGACTCTTCATCAAAAATACGCGCAAACTCATCAAGGCTAAATATCTCTTCAACTTCGTTTCGCTGAATTTTAATAGAAAAGTTAGCCCACTCTTCGCCGTCATCTTGCTCAATTTGTAAAAATACAACTTGGCCGCTATTTGTCTCAAGTACAAATTCAGTATCACTACTGTGCTGATATTGGTAAGTCTGAATATCAGTAACACGTAACGTTTCACCCTTTAACCATGCAGGATAGGCAAATGAATCAATAACGCTAAACATGTCGCCTTTTTTAAGATCGCTCGGATGATTAAGTTGACGTTCTGGCTCTTTTTTAGATTTGAAAAAATTAAACATAGGAAGGCTGCCTTCTAAGCAAAAAAGGTAACTGAGAAAAACTCGGTTACCTTTTTAAAGTATAAACGTAATGGTTAGCTATTTTGTTTCGCTTTGATGCGAGCTAAAATATCAGCGCTTTTTGGACTTGTGTCGCCAATGCCTGCTTCAGCCATTTTTGCTTTTAAGTCATCGCCATTTACGTCTGACTCAAGTTGCTTTGCAGCACCAAGCTGGTCACTTCGATCTTGTTGGCGCTGTTTAATACGTTCAAGCGATTGACGAGCCGATGTCATAGACGAGCTGTTTGTATTAAGCGTGCTGTTAACAGCCATTGTTGCTTGCTGTACGCTTTCAGTGGTTTTAACCATTGTAAGCTGACGCTGATTCTCTTTAATCGATTTTTCAGCATCTTTAACTTGCTGCTTAAGCGCAACAATGTGATTGCTAAAGCCAGACAATACTTGCTCGTTTTCAGCTTTTTCAGCTTCAAAGTCACCAATTTTTTCTGCAATTTCTAATGCTAATGCTTCGTTGCCCTTTTCAAGAGCTTGGCCTGCATACGCTTCATGTTCAGCGATTGATGCATCTACAGCGCTAATTTTACGCTTAGTTTGCATTTCTTTGGCCATTACTTCAGTAAGGCTTTTTTTAGCTCGGTGAAGTGCATTTTGCGCGTCTGCAATTTCTTGCTCAAAAATACGGATGCCATTTTTGTCTACAATTGCTTCGCCTGCTTCACGAGCGCCGCCACGTACTGCTGTAAATAATTTTTTTAAAATACTCATAATCTTAACTCCACTAACTAGCTATTAATCGTTTAAATACAAGGTCACGGCTTCTAGTGCATCGATAGCGTTATCGGCTAATGTCACTAGTTCGTGGGTAACGTCATCTAATGATGAATTTACCGACAGTGCACCAAAAATCGCGTATTTGTTATCGATTTTAGCAAATGCACTCAGTGGAATTGGCACGTTTAAACGTAGTAATGTTTCGTTTAACTCGTTGCGTAATTCACTCTTAACTTCATCTTCGTCAAACAAGTAGCTAATACATAACAACTGCTCTTGCGTTTGTGTAACAAAAATTGGAAGTTCATCATTTCCATCAACAATGACTTGTAAAACATCTTGCTCGCCTGGGTTGGCAATCAAGAAAGACTCAAAGTTAGCGCCTTCAGTTTCAAAAGAAGCTAATTTTATTGAAAGTTCATTTAATTCCATGTCTCTGCCTTTTGTCGTTTGACATATTATGTCTGAGTTAAGATTCTCATGGCCGACATATTATGTCAACCATGTTTTATTAGTTTTTATACAATTCGCTTTCAATTTGCCATGCAGTTCGGTAGTAATCGTACAACTGACCAGACCCTAACCTATTGACCTCAATACTTTTAACTTGTTCAAAGTAGTGGTTAGGAAATACAAAACTTGCCAATAAATATTCTTTACTAATCCATCTTGATGGCACAGGCATAGCCGTCGCATCATTAATACGGCCACTGGCCGACTGCCCCATTTTAGTCGCTATAGTCCAGCCCCACTGCCCAAAAGAAGGTATGTTTTGCTGATACTGCTCAACATAGCCAAACCCAGCAGCTTTAACTGTTTTAGCAATGCTTAAAAACGCTTTTTTAGCGTGATAAGGTGAGGTTGATTGAACCGCCATTGCGCCATCGGGTGCTAATAGCTGCCGTACATGATTATAAAAGTAGTTACTGTACATTTTATTTAGATCAGGATGATTAGGGTCAGGTAAATCAATTAAAATAGTGTCGAACTGCTTAGATTGGTCAAGTAGCTTTTCTACTTCTAAAAATGCATCACCCACAATTATGTTGGCTCGCGAATCATGCATCGATTTATTGTTTAGCTGTAGTAATAGCTTATTGATGTGCTCTGGCGGCGTAAAGTCACCGTCTTTATGACCAAATAAATTGAGTAGTTGCGCGTCTAAATCTATTAGCGTTACTTCGCTTACAGGCCATTTTAAAACATCTCTAAGTGCAAGCCCGTCACCACCACCAATTATTAATACACGGTCGTGTCTGTTAGAGGCAAGCATTGCAGGGTAAACCAGCATTGAATGATATATTTGCTCATCAATACTTGAGAACTGTAAACGCCCATTTAAATATAAATCGGTAATTGGCTGAGGTTGGTTTTTGCTTAATCTTTCGGTTAAAACTACGTGTTGGTATTTAGTTGCTTGCGAATAAATTACTTTATCTTTGTATAAAACATTACTTAGATTGTTCATCCAGCTACTGCCAAATACTAAAATAAAGCCAAATAATGCCAGTAATACTATATGGCAAACTAAAAGTGCCTTAGCAAAGCGCACATGGGTATGGTAGCGCCATAAAAACGCGAGTCCTGCGATGATATTAAATAACGCCGTCCACGCTGCAGCTTGCATTATAGGCATTGAGAGCATGATACTTACCCAAATGGCTGCACCAATACCAGCACCAATATAATCGGCACCATAAATAGTCCCTGCGTTGTTTTCTAAAAAACGGCCATAAACGTGCTGACGAATGCGCGCTATAAGCGGTATTTCCATACCAATAAATAAGCCCAGTATTAAACCAAAAACATAAGGTAGAAAACGTGACCACTCTTGTAGCTTTTGAAATACGTAACCATTAAGTACAACATCAGGGGGTAAATTAAAAATGCTCGAAAATAAATGAGGAAGAGAATAACTAACTGCTATTACACCCGCTATCGCTAAAATGCAGCCCATGCCAACCAAAGCAATAATGCTTTCTAGCCAAGCAAAAGCGGTAAATGCATCTTTGAACCAGCGCGCTAAAAAAGCGCCTAAGCCCATTGCTACAATCATAGTGCCAATCATGGCGTAAATAGCGCTCTCTACTGAGCCAAGTACACGGCCCGCATAATGAGACAGTAAGTATTCATAAATAAGGCCGCACCCAGCAAGCACGGCCATAACAGTAATAAGTAGTATATCGTGCCCAAGTAAGCGAGACTTACTTGGGGGGGTGTTGGTTGATGACACTGATTATGCGCCTAGTAATGTTGCCATAGTGATACCTACAGCAAATGATACTGCTGCAGAAATAGTAGCTACACCTACATTTTTTTGACGATTAACTTCATCGGAAATATCGCAACCAGATAAAATTATTTTAATTGTCACTAAGTGCAAAATAATAAATGCAACAAGGCTCACTACTGCGCTAATAGCCCAGTATAGTAAACTCGCATTAATATTATCAGCCGCGTAAGGTGCAACACCCGTTGCTGCTGTAATAGCTAATGCACTACCTATTAAAAATCCAGCGTAACGAATACCCACAGCTAAGTTACCATCAACAATTGCTTGTTGTAGGCAGTCGCCACTTTTGTTTGTACGCTTAAATAACTGCACTCGGTATTGGCTAACAAGTAGTAATACAACACTACCTATAATAAAGGCGGCAATTACAATTGGAAGACCATGCCAGCCGTCAGTAGCCACCCATAAAAGAGCTGAGCGAATAACGATAGCAACACTGACAACATGGCCAAAATCAATTATTGAAGCTGTAACGTTACCTTTAACGATTTCGTCGTGCAGGCTTACTTTACGAAGAGCTACTTTATCTTGAAAAAAGTGACCCAACTTAATCAGTACAATTGCTAATGCGCCATAAGCTAACATTTGCAGTGCTTCTTGTTGCAGTGTTGCAGCAAAAGCTCCGCTACTTACACCCGTTAATACAATCGCCAGTGCCACTAAGCCAGCGGCAAAGCTAATACCAAAAGCAAAGTTATCACGCTCTGTTATTTCATCATTTGCATGTAAGTTTGAAACCCAGCCTTTTATATATTTAAGGCTTACAAATAATAAAACTATAATTGCAAAATCAATCGCCAGCGCTTGCAGTGACCACATAGTTATTCCATTAAATTCATACATATTATTCTAACTCCAACTTTATTCTTTTACTTACCACGGCTCACGCCACGAGAGGTTCTGCTACCGCTATCACGCACCGATCCTGAGCTATTGCTATAACTGCTCGAACGAGAATAACTACTGCGGCTTTTTGCTGGCGTATAACTACTACGGCTTAAACCTGATGCACCTGTTTTTTTACTCGCATAAGGACTGGTAAACTGCTTACCTTGGCGTTGGTATGTTTGGCGCGTGCGTGTTTCTAAAGCGCTTTGGGTTTTAATTTGTTTAGGGCTTGAATAACGCGAACGGCCATAGTCATTGTAATAGCTATACTTTCGGCGCTTACTCCAGCTTCCGTATTCAACACGATCAAATACATCACCTAAAATACGGTACATTCCGTACCATTGCCAAAAGCTAATACCGTTACTATTTGATTGCCAGTTACCATAGTTAGGGTTACCTACCATTTGGTTACCAACACCCTCACCTTCAGCTTGCTTACTAATTGCGCCTACACGCGCTAAAGTGCCTTTGGACATATCAGCTAGCATATTAATAGGATCGGTTAACGCATCAGAAAATAGCGTAGGTTTAGATGCATCACGCAACAAATCAATGCTATGTAACGTATCTTCGTAAGGAGGAATTAAGTAAGTTCCTTTAATATCTTTAAGTCGCTGTGTTAAGCCACTATAAAGTGCGCCTTGGCGCGTTGCATCAAGGGTAATTACATCAACAACTTTTGTAAGCTCTGGTTGTTGTTTTTTAAGAAGCTCGCCATATTCTTTAAGTAACACAGCATTGCGTACACTTCCATTATCGAGTGCAGTACCAAGCTGAGACAGCTCCGTATCTACCTTTTTAATAGACTCTTGAATTGTTTGTTGCAGCTGCTCTTCTTTCGATTGACAACCCATAAGCACTGCGAACAAACAAAACAGGCTTATAAGTTTCCAAGCTTTAATATTCGACATTCATGTCACCTGATTTACTAAATTAACTCAGGTAGTTTTACACAGGTCACTTATTAAACCAAGAATGAAATTGCAACAAAGTAAGTCAGTACAAAATTAAATAAACAGCTATATTTAGTATATGAATTTAAAAGCATTCTTAATGTTAGATTTTTAGTGCTAAAAAGGGCGAAGTAAGTAACTTTTTTTGTAATTATGGATTGTCTGATTACATAATAATAACTAAAGCATAATTAAATGATGGTTAAGGGTTAAATTTGATGCTTCATAGTATTCGGTATAAATTTATTATAATAACAACGGTTTTAATTATATTTAGCGCAAATTTAGTTTTTTTCCTCGCGATTAATGAGCACGAAGATTTGTATCGTCAATCTGTTAAACAAAACTTAGATGCAATGTCTTCAAACATTTCCGATAGTTTATTACGCGTTATGTCTGAGCAAGTTGACTTGTTCTCCATAACCACCGAATTGCTCGGTTTTGATCGATACGAACATATTAAGTTTGTTAATGTATTTGATGCTGACTGGCAGTTAATTCAGTCATACGTCCACCCTAACTATCTATATCTAGAGAACTTCAAACCTGAACTCGTCAGTATTCAACCAAAAGATTTACCTTACGCGGTTACAATAACCAATGAAGGACTAGTTGCCTTAAAGGCAATTGGGGAGGAACAGTTTCCTATTGGGTATTTACTCATTGTACAAGACTTTAAAAAACCATTAGATGAAAGCAAGGTTAGCCTTTTTTACAGTGCAGCACCCTTTGTAGTTTTAATTATTGCACTCACCATTATTATTTCGTTTTGGATATATCAGCGTTTATTAAGCCCACTTTTAAAGCTCTCAGAATTCACACAGAAAGTAGAAAAATCAACAAATTATAAGCTTCAATATCAAGTAACTGGACACGATGAAGTATCTCAACTTGGTAATGACATTAATACATTACTACAAACAATTGACTCCCAAGTTCAAACTAATCATAAACACACCGCACAGCTTTTAGTACAAACACATTCAATGGAGCGCCTCGCTAACTACGATATATTAACAGGCCTACCTAACCGCATGTTTTTTATGGAGCTGCTTAAACTTGAGTTAGCAAGTAGTAAAAGTAACGACCAAGACATTGCAATTATGTTTTTTGACGTTGATAGCTTTAAAGGGGTTAACGATACACTTGGCCATGAAACCGGGGATATGCTTTTACAAGCCGTCGCAAATAAAGTGAAAAGCCATCTGCGAAGTAGCGACATAATTGCGCGATTAGGCGGCGATGAGTTTTTAATTATGCTACCTAATATCACTGAGCAGTCTATCGTTATAGATATCGCCGAAAGTATCATTGAGGGTATGAAAGAGCCATTCACTATAAACGAATGGGACGTACCAGCAGGTATTAGTATTGGTATAGCGAGTGCCAAAGAAGCTAAATTTGATATAAATACGTTCATTAGTAATGCTGATATTGCAATGTACACATCAAAAGAAAAAGGCAAAGGTGCATATACCGTTTTCCATCATAAGATGCTTGAAGATAACAAAAGAAAAGCGCAAGTCGCTAACTTAATAACTCATGCAATAACGCAAAATGAATTTGAGTTATTTTACCAGCTTAAAATGTCGAGTACAGGAGAAGCCAAAGGTTTAGAAGCCTTAATAAGATGGCAAAGTGAAAAGCTAGGCTTTGTTTCTCCTGGTGAGTTTATACCTATTGCGGAACAAGCAGGTAAAATAAAAGCGATTACTCAATGGGTTATCACACAAGTATTTAAAGATATGCAAATGCTAAAACAACTTATGGGGAACAATGTACTCGTCTCCATGAACCTTTCAAGCCATGACTTAAAGGATCATAACTTCATTCATACTGTAAAAAGTAAACTACTTGAACATAGCGTAAATATTTCAAATATTCAGTTTGAAATAACAGAATCAAGCTATTTAGAAAATTTTGAGAACGCTAATGAATTTTTTAATCAAGTTAAAGCTATGGGCGGCTCGATTGCATTAGATGATTTTGGCACTGGTTACTCTTCATTGAGTTATCTTACTAAAATTGAAATTGATACATTAAAAATAGATCGAATGTTTGTAAATCAATATGCAAGCTCAGCAAAAGACACTGCGGTATTACAAGCAATACTCGATTTAGGCCAGCGCCTTGGTTTGAAAATATGTAGCGAAGGGATTGAAACAGCCGATCAAGCTAACTACCTAGTATCACATGGTAGTGATGAAATGCAGGGCTATTATTTTGCAAAGCCAGTGTGCATTGCACAACTACCACAAGCAATTGAACGAGCAGAAACATTATTTAAAGAACTAACAATAACTACAAAATAACTGAGCCTGTAACGGATTCTGTGTAACTGCCCGTTGTTAGATTTTAAATATGCTTACTGAGGCGTTCCTCAAATTCAATGATAAAACGACTCATTGCATTACGCCAGTCTCGAATTGGCATC
>NZ_JADYWR010000016.1:0-86315 GCF_015864705.1 Pseudoalteromonas sp. NGC95 | reverse complement strand
CGCGCAATTAATGCACACTACATCAACACGCATCACGTAGGGCAGGCGAGCATAGCGACTCCCGACGCTAGAATCACAACAAAAACCCTCAATACCCCATTCGGCCAATAAAGTAGCATTTGCTACGTGACTCTCAACAGCTGTGGCCACTATGACATTTTACTGCGTAGCGTACCGACTTTATATTGTAGAGCGTCTGAATCTAATGATTCGGGCTTTTTTACGTCTACAAAAAAGTGATTCAGGTATTCCTCTATAGCGGAGCGTCTCTTAGTGAATAATTCACTTAATTTAACGAGTTAAAGTGCTCGCTGATGCGAGCGTAGCGACTCCCGACGCTAAAATCACATCGAGATAGCTACAGTGTTCTTATTTCACGAGCTGGATTACCCGCTACTGCGGTATTAGGCATTACATTTTTAGTAACGACAGCACCCGCACCCACAATACTGTTTTCACCAATACTCACACCCGCTAAAATAATTACACCTGTGCCAACCCATGCGTTATTGGCTAACGCGATAGGCGCTGCAAAGTTTTCTTACTAAGCCTTTTTGCTGGATTAGTAGCATGTAACACAGCTAAAAGCTGAACTTTCGGGCCAATTATAAGCAGTCATCACAAATGGTGATTAAGTAATTGGCCAATGGCTAGTTGAGGTGTGTAATTAATATTTATAAAAGTAGGATTGTTAATGAAGGCTGAGATATTTAGTCGTTAATCGCTATTTAGTAGTTTTACCTAGTTGTCTTGTTCTAAATTTTATATAGATACTTCTAATAAAGTACTTAAGAAAACTGTACTATTACAGGTGTTTTAAAATAACTATAACGAGAAACATATGAAATTATTAACTGCAGCAACTTTAATAGTTGCTTCATCGACAGCTTTTGCACGCCCTGCACCGCTAGTGTCTATTCCTACTCATGATGCCTTTTTTAATAGTATTGCAGCGCATTGCGGTAAAGCTTTTGAAGGTGAAGTAGCGGTAGATAACGCGAAAGGGCCAAGCTCATTTACAGATAAAAAGCTGGTTATGCATGTACGTAAATGTAGCGAGACTGAGTTACAAGTGCCGTTTCATGTAGGAGACGATGCATCACGTACGTGGATCATAACTAAAACGGGTAGTGGCTTGAGTTTAAAGCACGATCATCGTCATAAAGATGGAACAGACGACGCATCAACTATGTATGGTGGCCATACGCTTGATGCAGGGTTCGCGCAAATGCAGTCGTTTCCAGCAGACCAATACTCTAAAGAGTTATTCGTGAAAGAAGGCATTGCACAGTCTGTAGGTAATACATGGCAAATGTATATTTACCCAGAAGTATTTACTTATCGATTAATTCGCCAAGGACGTGAGTTTAAGGTGGATTTTGATTTAACTAAACCGATTACTCCACCATCAGCACCTTGGGGTTATAAAGACTAAGGCTACTTACCCTTGTTTGTATCTTCTTTAGTTTCGCATTGTAGTAAAACACTTAAATCTGGTTGGTAAGCACGTGGTTTTGTTGGAAAGCGCTCGTACTCTTGCACGCCTTCAAGTATTTTCAACATAAAGGTATTGCCGCGGCATAGACGGTCCGCATGGCGTAATAAAAATACACTTTGATTGGTAAAGTGTTTGTAATCGTCTGACTGGATTTCTATTTTATAGTTGTCTTCGCCAATTTTGGTTTGGTAGTAATGCACTTTGTTGTCAAAGTCGTAGAGCTTCTCTGTTTCGGCTTTTTCAGCAAGTGCAGTATTTGCACTTGAAAGGGCCACCAGTGTAGCGCCTATAAATAAGCGTGGTGCGTTTATTCCTTTCATAAAATGTATCCTTTAATTTGCGAACTTTATACCCATTAATAAGAGTAATAAGGTCGATTTCTTTACGTATTAGTCTAACACCCAAAAAGGGAAAGTGTGATGTTCAAACAAATAAAACAACTTTTTGCTGTATTCGATGAACAGCAGCCAAGTATGCAAGAGCACGATTTAAAAACAGCTGTTGCTGCATTATTAATTGAAGTTATGCGTGCAGATACCAAGCTTGAACATGATGAACAACGAACCCTGACTGTAACCTTAAAAAAGTATTTTAATTTAACAGATATTGAGGTTAATGAGCTTACTAATAACGCGGCAAGCAGCTTAGATGATTCGATAGATTACTTTCAGTTTTCAAAACAGATTAATGAGCATTGCAGCGCGGCGCAGCGAATTGAAATAATAGAGTTATTATGGCGCTTAGCGTATGCCGATGGAGAAATAGATCCCCAAGAAGACTACGTAATACGTAAAGTAGCAGGGCTTTTATATGTAACGCATACCGATTTTATCGCCGCAAAACTCGCGGCGACAAAGTAATTAGTTATTTAGGCGTGCAAGTTACCTTAACTTACTTGCAACGCTTACTAACTGATGAGCAAGCGCCGATACTCGCTCTGCAGTAACAGGTTCATTAATTTGCCCATTTTCATCAAACAATGTGTGTACAGCGGGTACTGCAAGTTGATCGGCAAGCACTAACGATCCAATACCACTTAATATATCACGTACATGATTTAAACCGCGTAACCCACCAAGTCCACCTGGTGATGCTGAAAACAGCGCCACTACTTTATTGCGAAAAGCAGGAACAGCACCTTGTTCCGTGCGCGATGCCCAATCAATCGCATTTTTAAGTGCTGCAGTTATAGATCCGTTGTACTCTGGGCTTGCTAGTAAAATACCGTCAGCTGCACGTAGTTTGTCTTTTAAAAGCTGTACATCGCTTGGTGTACCTTGCGCTTCAATATCTTCGTTAAATAGTGGGATGTTTAATTCGTTTAGTTTTATTACTTCTACTTCAGCACCTGTTTGTAGAGCAAAACGTGCTGCCTCATTAATAATTTTTTGATTAAAGCTTTCTTGTCGAAGACTTCCTGCTAGGGCGATAATTTTTGGTGCTGACATGCTAGTGACCTTTTAGTGTTTAAACTTACAACGCTAATGTAGCAAAATTTTGCTTGTAGAAAACCCCAATAAACGCAACACTTGTGTGCGTAAATGCACATAAGTATAAGGTAAGCAGAATGGCGATAAAATTTGAAGATTGGCAAGACGTTAAAGTAGCGTTTGAAGTAGCACGATTAGGCACGTTAACGGCGGCAGCAGAAGAGCTTAATGTGCACCACAGCACAGTACTTAGGCGAATTAATAATCTTGAAAAAAACTTAAATGCACGCCTTTTTCATCGCCATGCTCGTGGTTACAAGGTTACTGAAATTGGCACCAAGTTATTTGCAACAGCACAAACTATCCATAGCTCCTTAGAGCAGTTACATAACGATATAGTAGCGGCCGATAGCACCCTTAGAGGGAGTTTATTGCTAACGACGGTAAGTGGCTTTATGGATGTACTTGGTGATGTATGTGAGCAATTTCAGGTATTACATCCGCAAGTGCAGTTAGAAGTTATTTTAGAACAAAAAAGGTTAAGGCTCGATCACGGACAAGCACATATTGCAGTTCGTGCAGGCCCAAGACCTGATGAGGGCGATTATATTGCTCAGCATTTAGCGCAGTTATCATCGGGTTTGTACGCGAATAAACGTTACATTAATAAGTACGGCATGCCTAAATTATTAAGTGATTTACAACAACATAATTTTGTATCGGGTGTGGCGGGTTTTAATGCCCGCGTGCCTTATTTTGCATGGGCAGATGAACATATTCCTGCATCGCAAATTAAGCTGCGAGTATCTGAAACCGCAGAAGCGACTCGTGCAATAATTAAAGGGCTAGGCATTGGCGGATTACAGCATGACGTAGCGGCGCAATATTCTGATTTAGTACCTATATTACACAGTGAGTTAAGCTGGCCTACCGATGTATGGTTAGTCACACATCACTTAGTGCATCGCACTGCTAAAGTACAAGCTTTTGCTGGGTTGTTAAAAACACATTTTAGTAAGTTAGCTGCTAATCAATAGTTTTAGCAGCATTTTAGCTGTGTTTTAAATGATTATAGTGTTTTTTTTACTTCTATGCCTAGGCGTTTAGCCAAGCGTACTAAGTTAGCTCTATCTAATTCAAGTACTCTTGCTGCTGCTGACCAGTTGTAGTTATGCTTCTTTAATTGCTCAGTAATTACGTTGTATTGCAACGATTCTACAGCTTGCTTTAAAGGTTGGTTGATTAAGGTGTTGGTTGTAATTTGGCTTGCTACTAGAGAGTTTTGCGGCGCACTCGGGGTTAAATCACAGTGCTCGCTTGTAATGGTTATTATTGGATTTTGCCATTGGCTTTGTTTTGCTTTTAGGGCGCTGCGGCTAATGACATGTTCAAGCTCGCGAACGTTACCTGGCCAGTTGTACTGATTAAGCAGTACTTGCGCTTCAGGGCTTAGTTTTAATTGTTTTATCCCTAATTTACGGGCTGTTTGCTCAATAAAATAACCAGCTAAGAGTGTTATGTCGTGCTCGCGTTTACTAAGTGGTGGCACAGTAATAGGGTAGACACTGAGGCGATGGTATAAATCGGCTCTAAAGCGACCTTGAGCTACTTCTTCTTTTAAATTTCTGTTGGTTGCGGCAACGACGCGTACATCTACGTACTTTGGCGTGTCTTCTCCTACCGTTTGTATTTCGCCGCTTTGTAGCACTCGTAATAGTTTACTTTGCATGGTCAGGGGCAGTTCGCCAATTTCATCTAAAAATAACGTGCCGCCATCAGCTAATTGAAATTTACCTTGGCGCGAATTTTGTGCGCCTGTAAAAGCCCCTTTCGCATGACCAAAAAACTCACTTTCGGCAAGGTTCTCAGGAAGCGATGCACAATTTAAGTGAATAAGCGGTTGATCTTTTCGAGCTGAATTTAAGTGAATATTACGCGCTACAAGCTCTTTTCCTACTCCTGTTTCACCTAATATAAGTACGCTAAAGTTAGATGCTGCAACGAGTTTAATTTCGTTTTTAAGTGTTTGCATTAGCGGACTTTGACCAATAATTTCACCGCCATCTCGTGTTAACGCTTCACGATTTAGTTCTTGCACTAATGCACTTGAGTGCTGTGCATGCTGTTTGTAATGGGCAAGCTCTAAAGCTGTTTTAAAGTGCGCACTACACAGTGTTTGTAAAGTATTGAGTGTATCAGCGCTTATGCTGTTAAATGCATTGGCGTTAAGGCTATCAAACGTAAGTACGCCAAGTAGCGCGTTTTTATCATAAAGAGGTAAACCTAAACATGCATGTACCGGTATGTCGCCGGTTTTAGCTAATAGCAATCCGTCGTATGGATCGGGTAGTGGGCAGTCGTGCGCAAATTGTAGCGCGAGTGTGCTTTTGCAAATAGCTTCTAGGCGAGGGTGTTCTACTATTTTAAATCGTCTGCCAAGGCTGTCGGACATTAACCCTTTAATTGCCAGTGGTTTTAATTGCTCGCCCTGAAGCACTAATAACGCACTTGCATCACTAGGAATCACCCGTTCAACCGTTGCTAGTAATTGATCAAAGCTATGCTCGTGCAGTGTACTTTGAGCAAGCTCTAGAGCAACTTGTGTAAGGTTGAATTGCTGGTTCATGTCAAAATGACCTATTCGAGTTTTTATGAGTTAATTTATAGTAGGTCATAAAGACTCATAGTGTAAAGTGGTTTAATTTAACTTATTGAATTTAATTGAATAAATTTGTTGGCACAGTATGTGTAATAGCTAAGTAACGTAGTTAGTTACAGAGGTCGCTATGAACACACTAATGCTGAATAATTTAAATAATCAAACACAGTTTAGTTCACTATACGACACAGTATTATTTGCTGCCAATACTGCATTGGCTGTGAGTTTAGTGTGTATTACGGCAAGTATTTTAATTAGCTACCCGTTTGCTGAGTACTTTTCCATGGCGGTGCAAGTATCAGCTCATATTGGCACTATTGTTATTGCTGCTATTTTAAAAGTAAGTTACGTACTGCGCTGTGTTGCACAACATGGTTTAGGGCAGGAGGTACGATAATGCGCCCTATAAACTTAACTGAGCCAATGCCAGCACGCGTTGCTATTCATCAAGTATCTCAATGGCCATTATGGATGCTCGCTTTTAGACCTTTCTTTTTAGGCGGTGGCTTATTGGCATTTTTGTCGGTGGGGTATTGGCTACTTATTTTAACAGGCCATGCAAGTTGGCACTCATCGATACCTGCGACATTATGGCACGCGCACGAAATGCTGTTTGGCTTTGCAGGAGTTGTAGCTGTTGGCTTTTTACTTACCGCTGCACAAACATGGACAGGCGTACCGAGCATAAGTGGGAAAGCCCTTATGTGGCTTACGTTTATATGGCTTGCAGCGCGCTTAGCCTTTTTTGTGATATTGCCTGATATTGCTCATTTTAATTTATATGCTGCACTTACATTACAAGTTATTTGGTGGCTAGGCGCCATAGCAGTACTGGCTAATATGTTATTAAAAGCCAATAGCAAAAGTAACTATCCGTTTTTAGCTATTTTAGCTGTGCTTTGTGGGCTCAATGTATTGTATTTAATACTTGTTTTAAAACAAAACATGCAGCTTGCACTTGGTGTGGTTGATACCGCAGTACTGGTAATTACTTTACTTGTTGGTATTGTTGCGGGTCGCGTTTTACCATTTTTTACCGCTAAAGGTCTGGGTTTAACCGAGCAAGTTCGCACTCCTAAAATAGATAAAGCGGTGATGTATTTATCTATTTTGGCTATCACTTTATTTTTCATCAACAAGTTGTTTTTGAACACGATTAATCCTGCGTTAGTTGTTGCAACTGTTGCTGCGCTTCACCTGGTCAGGGCTGGTTTTTGGTGGGATAGCAAGGTATTGAGAGTGCCGTTGTTATGGTCTTTACATTTTTCCTACTTAGCGTTAGGCGTAGGGTTAATGATGGTTGCATTTAGCTTTTATAGCAGTGCAATACAATTTAAAGATGCGCTGCACTTAATCACTATTGGCACAATAGGTATGATGATTTTAGCAATGATGACGCGTGTATCACATGGTCATACAGGGCGTACACTCGCTATTCCTCATTACATGGCTGTTGCTTTTGCGTTTTTGCTTGTGGCCGCTATTACTCGTTCATTACTCCCTTTTATTATTGGGCCTCACCTTGCTTGGCAAATAAGTGCTTTGCTGTGGTTAGTGGCTTTTTCATTATTTTTAATTCACTGCACACCTATATTAACGCGGCGTCGTGTTGATGGGCGTCGTGGTTAGTTCATCCATAGGAAACACATATGTTATCTGATAAAACCATTGAGATTGTAAAAAGCACAGTTCCGTTATTAGCGCAGGCGGGTACGGTTGTTACCGATCATTTTTATAAGCGTTTATTTAGCCATAATCCTGAGCTTAAAAATATTTTTAATATGGCGAATCAAGATACAGGTCGTCAGCAATTTGCACTTTTTAATGCATTGGCTGCGTATGCACAAAATATTGATAATTTAGCCGTATTAAAAGAAGCGCTAACACGTATTAATCATAAGCATACAAGCTTGAATATTTTACCTGAGCATTACCCTATTGTAGGTGCGCATTTAATTGGCACTTTAAAAGAGCTTATTCCTGAGCAATTTACTCCCGATGTTGAATACGCTTGGCGCGAAGCTTACGGCGTACTTGCTGATATTTGTATAACCGAAGAGGCTGCTTTGTATGAGCACAGTAAAAATAAACACGGTGGTTGGGCGGGAACTCGCCAATTTGAAATAACCAACAAACAGGCTGAATCAGAACTAGTAACGAGCTTTACACTTACGCCAGTTGATGGCGAAGCTGTTATTACACATAAACCAGGGCAGTATTTAGGTATTAAAGTTAAGCCAGAGGGCGCTGAATATGAAGAAATTCGCCAGTATTCTATTTCGCAAAAAAGTAACGCTAAAAACTACCGTATTAGTGTTAAAAAAGAGCTACAGCCAAAGCCTGGCATGGTGTCTAATTATTTACACTCATTAGAGCAAGGCACTATTGTTGAGTTATACCCGCCGGCAGGAGACTTCTTTTTACGCAATAACACAAACCCAGCGGTACTCATTTCAGCAGGTGTTGGGCAAACGCCAATGCTGGCTATGCTTGAAACGTTATTAAGTGACAACTCTAATCAAGAGATTATGTATTTACATGCCTGCGAAAATACTCAGCAGCATTCGTTTTCAAAATATTTAAATGAGTTAAATGCAGTTTATAACCGTTTACAAACAATGACGTGGTTTAACCAAGCGACAGAGGGCGCTGACTTTACTGGGTTAATGAACTTAAACGCAGTACAAGCACAGCTACCATTGAGTAATGGTGACTTTTACTTATGTGGTCCTGCCGGTTTTATGGCATTTATAAAAAACCAGTTACTTGAATTAGGTGTTAAAAACGAGCAGATTCATTATGAAGTGTTTGGTCCGCATCAAGACTTGTAATAACGGTTTAAAATAGAAAAAGGCGCGCAGCGATATGCTGCGCGCCTTTTTTATTAATTTATAAACATTAATAAAGTGCCTTATAACTCTTTACAAGTAACACCTTCAAGTACTGTAGTAAGCTCTTTTTTAGGATAGTAAAGCTCGCATTGGTTATTACGTAGTTGCAAAATAAACTTCTCAGATTTTATATTATGCGCGCCCATAATTACTCTGCCATCAGACCCTTTACTCATTGCATGATCAATTAGCAGTTCGCTACGTTTAGTAAATACCGAATCGGCAAGTGTTACTAATGTGCCTCCCTTAGCTTGTTGAATTGCCTGTTGTAGTGTTGTAATAACGCTGGGATTAACGCTCGTTAATATAGCGGGTTTAGCAGGCTCACTATCTACACTTTGGCATCCGCCTAAAGCGAGCAAGGTGGCTAATGGGAGTAATAATTTAGCCATTACCTTTCCTCACCCAGCGTTGGCCAAGTTAAGTCCATATTACGCTGGGTAAATTGTACCGGCATATTTAAAGGAATGAGAGATTCACGAGAGCTTGAAAAATTAGCTGGTTCTGCTTTTGCAGCAGCCGTTCTAACTGGACAACTGCCATTTTCAACATGAAATAATGCGGTGGCTAAAACGGCCTCGTCACTGTCGCCTAACTGATGATCAAAGTCGTCCTCAATTTCACAACCTTGAACATCAGCATCAAATTGTGGAGTAGGGGTTGGTGTAAAACCCGCAGCGTATTCGCCAAATCCTTTGCTATTTACGCCACTAAACTGAATAGTGTAATAGGTTGTTGCGCAGTTATGAGTTGGGGTAAAGCCATAGGGCTTACCGCAGGTTGTGTCGCCAATTAAAATAACTTCTGCGTCTATACCTTTTAAACCATTAATAAAAGCTTCTGATGCCGAACAGGTGCCTGATGTGCTTAATACATAAACCTTTGATAGGTTTAAATCAGGTAGGTTTTCACCTGTGCTAAAAAAAGTAGAGTAATCTATTTCTTCATCAATAAATGGGAAGGGCGAATCAACGGGTTGTTTATCGTTTTGTTGAGTTTGATAATAAAAGCGGTTGTTAACGTTGGCGTTACCGGCAACCATATAAGCCAATTGTGCCGACAGTGCTAATAAACCACCACCGTTATATCTAAAGTCGATTACAAGCTCATCAATACCATCGGTTTTAAACTTATTTACCGCATCAATAAGCCCTTCTTGGGCAATGCTTATATGGCTATTAAATTGCATGTAACCCACGCTTGAACCATTTGCGGTTGTAATCGTTTTAACATTTTGAACAGGTGTTTGTTCAATATTACCAGCGGTTACATTAAATGTTTTTTCGGCGCCATCGTTACTGCGTACAACAATAGTATGTGAGTCGCCGTTAGTAGGACTAAATAAACCTTCGTTAAGCGTATCTACACCCGACTCTGTATTGGTATTAATGCTAACACCGTCAACTGAAAGTACGGTATCACCACGTTGAAAGCCTATTTGGCTTGCAGGCGAATCATCTTCAAGATAAGCAACGCGTAAAATACGATCGGCTGTATCGCCAATAAACGCCCAATTTATACCGTAACCAGAAGTAACGCCCGATTGCGCTTCTTGAAAGTAATCTTCAGTAGGTTCTGAAAAATGAAAGTTATCTTTTTTTGCACCTGAGTCGGTAAGCTGCTCTGTTTTTAATTGAGCGAAGTAATCGGCTACTGTTGTAAAGCTTTCAGGGTCGTTATCGGCAATCTCATCATACCAAAGGTATGTTTCGTCGCTCCAAGAGCGAAGCCAAAGCTTTTCATAAAGGGCAGAACCCGCTTGATCTGGGTAGGGGTTGTTGTTATTAAAGGGATCGTTACCCGTACGAGGGGTTTCGCAAAAGTTTTTTAAATCGTTAGAGGGCTCAAATACCGCCGCTGTCCATGTTGGGCTGCTACTAACAGGTGTTGTAACTATAGGCGTGGTAACTACAGGAGCAGAGTCGATACCGCCTCCGCCGCCACAACCCGTTAAAGCAAAGCCCGAAAGTGCTGCAAAAATGGCAAGCGAGGTTTTATTATTTTTAAACATAGTTAAGGACTTTCTGTAAATAAGTTGTTTAAAATATTACAACACTCGCTCGTTTATTCAACATTTATAACTTTGATTTATGTAAATGAGTGTTAAAGCTTAGAGCTTGCTCGCACTACTTGTATCTGCAAATGCTTGCTTTTTCCACGCATTAAATAACTTTTGCTGTTTATCAGAGATTTTTAAACCGTATGTTTTCTGCATGTAAGCGTAAGTGTCGGCTATACGTTTACGTGCATAGACAGGCGGTTCAACTAAACGTTGCTTAAAGTTTACTTTTACTTCGCAGCGACCATACTGTGTGGCGTTTTCGCTAAGCATGCCAAAACGATAATTAGAGCGATCGGCATTAATTTCGCCAATAGCTGGCGCTAAGTTATTTATATCAGCTTCCATTTTTCTAAATTTAGCACTTACTTTACGGCAGTTTTTACGTCCGCCATCTTGCCAACATTGTAGCTGATGACCAAATTCCCACGCCGGAACAATATGTTCCCATTCAATACGTAGTGCTCGTACATTTACTTTGCCTGAGCGGGTAAGTGTATTTCGAGGAATGTAACCACAGTTAGAAGGATCAGGAATGAGTTTTTTGCCTTCTTTTTTAATATCACAACCGCAGTAAATACTTTTGGCGTTGTCAGGGAGGGTTTTAATTAAATGTCTTTTAGCCGTTGAAAAACGGGTAAATTGTTCGGCAGATACCGAAAAACACACACAACAAGCCAGTAAGGCCAGAATAAATCGAGTCATATCCATCACAAATGTGAACTACAGGAACAGGCAGTTTAAAGCCTTGAAGATAAAAGATAAAGTTAACTTAAGGCCTGCACTTATATTACTAAAAAGTGTCCGATTAATTTTTTATTCAAAGTTATTTTCACTATTCATTTATTTCTTACTATTTATCGTATTTTAACCACACAAGATTATACGTTAAGGAGTATGCTTAAAGCTTACTCAATATGGGGATTTGGATTGCAAATGAAATTTGTTGATTATTATGCAGTGCTTGGAATATCGCCTGATGCAGACGATAAAGCGGTTAAAGTAGCTTATAAAAAGTTAGCCAGAAAATATCACCCAGATGTAAGCAAAGAGCCTCAAGCAGAAGATAAGTTTAAAGAAATAGCAGAAGCTTACGAAGTCATTCATAACAAAGAAGAACGCACTAAATACGACGAGTTACGTCGTCATCAACAAAATCGTGCTCGTCAACAGCAAGGTAATTATGGTGGTAACAATGCTTCATCGCAAAGTAATTATCAGCAAAGCGATCCTCAAACCGATCAAGAGTTTTCTGATTTTGTTAATTCAATGTTTGGCGGCGCCGGTGGATTCAATCGTTCCGGGCAGAGCAGAAGTAACGCCGCTCGCGCGCAAAAAGGACAAGATGTGGAAATAGAGTTCCCGATTTTTCTTGAAGAGACTTTAGTTGATACCGTTAAGCCTGTTGAGTTTATGTTACCGCAGCGAGATAGTAGTGGTCGTGTCTCTGAAATTAAAAAATCACTTAAAGTGAAAATTCCCGCAGGTTCAGTAAATGGCGAACGAATTCGACTAAAAGGGCAAGGCGGATTAGGGTCAGCGAACGGGCAAAATGGCGATTTGTACTTACAAATTAGTTTAGTGCCCCACCCATTATTTGATGTTGAAGGTCATAACCTAAATATAGTCGTCCCTCTTGCACCATGGGAAGCGGCTCTTGGTACAAAAATAAATTTACCTACGTTGGCAGGCAAAATCCAATTAACTATTCCATCTAATAGTCAGTCTGGTCAACGCTTGCGTATTAAAGGTAAGGGATTAATGAGTAAAAAAGCCAAAGGTGATTTATTTGCTGTGCTTAAAATTGTTAATCCAACATCTGTTGATGATACCAGTAAAAAACTTTGGGAAGAATTAGCCGAAAAAGCTCACTTTGATCCCCGTAATAACTGGAGCAAGCCATAATGCAAATTATCGTGACACAAAAAGATGATTTACTTACTAGCAAAGAGCTATGTTTGAGTAGTGATATTAGCGAAGCAATTTTATATGAGCTAGTTGAGCACAATATTGCGGTTCCAATTGAGGGGAAGCATGTTACGCAGTGGCAATTTACGGTATCTGCAGTGACCTTAGTTAAAAAAGCGGCCCGTATTCAACATGACTTTTCGTTAGATTGGTCGGCAATAGCTTTAGTTTTACAATTGCTGGATGAGCGTGATGAGTTGATTTTCGAAAACGAAATGTTAAAGCGACATTTGAGTCGATTTAAACACTTGGAATAAAATCTGCCCTTGGGTACTTCCTAGGGCTTATTTACTCTTTGGTGAGAGTGCGCTAGTTCTTAAAAACCAATATGACTACTTTGATTTATTCTTACTTTTAATTCGGATAAATCGTTTTAGTCGTATGTTTTGCATAAGTAGTAATATTCCACTTAGGCAAAAAAGTACGCTGGTTGCTGCAAAACTAATAAGCAGCGGATTATTAAAATCCTCTCGCTCATCGTAATCCATAATATGTAACATCCAAAAAAAGTCGAAAATTCGCCATAGTGTGCTGCGAACGGTGACAACTCTGCCGTTATTTTCTGACAAGTACAGTGTTGTGTTAAATGTGTCGTCAAATTGTACCTGCCAAACATTGGTTTTATATCCAACTTCTCGCATACCTTGCTTTAGCAGTACAGCGCTTGTCACTTGAGCATCAATAAGTAAGTGTGCTTTAGCATTTGCGGTAATTTGTATTTTAGTTGGCGGCTCAAAAGGCCGGCCTGTTATACCGTTAAAGCTTTGCTGTTCATCTTTATTTATTACTGTAATTATAGGTGTGGTTAAAAAGTTCTCAAAAATTATTTGTGTTGGATTAACCACCTGAGATGCAATATCGTTAAGGGAGGCAACATAATCAGCCTGCGTAAATGGGTTATTAAGAGTACGTGTTGCAAGATGCTCCCCATGAACTTTATCAAGAGGAATAGCGCTCATGACTAAACCGCCTAATAGCCAAGCTAAAATTTGTAATGTGAGCAAATAACCGAGCCATTTATGTAACTTGCGAGCATACTTAAATATTTTTTTATTCATGTTTTAGTCTTATTATTTTTAGAGGCTAGTTTATTACATTAATGGGATTAGTTACTGCGACATTTTGTCGCAGTTTAAACTATAGCTTACTGTAATCATTTAAAAATAAAAAAGATTACACTTAAATTGCTAACATGACTTATTTGTTTAATTGAGCTGAGTGTTTGATATCCAGCTAGCTTTAAACGCTAAAAAATACTTAAAAGCTGCGAAATATCCATATAAAGTGGTTAATAGAGCATAGTTGATTTGGTATAACGGTAAAACTGCGTTAAAGTTTGCAATGAAATTATTAGAGGATAAATACGAAACGATGTCGGAAATTCAATTTTTAAATGTAGATCTTGAGCTTGAATCAAAGCAAGATATTAGTTTGCTAGTGGCAGACTTGAAAAAAGTCGCGACGATTTTACATTATGACAAAGACGAATACCGTCAATTAGCGCGTATTGAAGCAACAGGTGTAGTAAACACGCCTGACAAAGCAATAAACCATATATGTGAGCTTATTGAATCGTGTTCGCGTAACGCGCTAAAGCAATGGTTAAGCTGTTCACGTAGAACGTTTGATATTGGTTTTGAATCAGGCACTTCCCCTAAGTGCTTTAATCAAGCCTTAGATGCAGATACATTACTACGTATATCTGCGATTGGTGCGGGTATGGAAATTACAATTTACCCAATCGAAAAGTAACTACCTTCGCTCTACGACTGCTGCGGTCATTTTTGATACGCAGCACAGCTCATTGCGGCTATTTGTAATTTTTATTTCCCACACTGAACTACGTTTGCCAATATGAAACGCTCTTGCCGTTGCTGTTAAAGTGCCGTTGCGAGATGCTTTTAAATGACTTGCGCTAATTTCCTGCCCCACGCAGTAAAATTTTGTAAAATCGACAACAAAGTTAGCTGCATAGCTGGCAACTGTTTCGGCAAGTACAACGTTAGCACCGCCGTGAACCATTCCCATTGGGTTATGATGCTCAGGAATTGCCGGCATAGTGGCTACTAAGTAATCATCACCAATTTCAGTGACTTCTATTCCCATGGTTTTCATTAATGTTCCTTGGCCATCAATGCCTTGTTCTAACTGCTTGCACAGCTCTAAAGTGATGGGCTGGTACCAAATACTCATAATGACTCCTTTGCTTTTTTAATCATTTATAAACCTAGCTTTAGTTATATCCCTAAAATGTACACAAGTGAAATTACTTTGGCTATTTTAAGGCTTAATTTAAATTTGCGATTTTTATTTAACTGTATATACTCACAGTTAAATGTACTGTATGGAAAACCAGTTGTATGCGACCATTAACGAACCGCCAAGCTCAAATACTCGAACTAATTAAAGTTTTTATTAAAGACACTGGTATGCCTCCTACACGTGCTGAAATAGCGCAAACATTAGGTTTTAAAAGTGCCAATGCTGCTGAAGAACATTTAAAAGCACTTGCTAAAAAAGGCGCAATTAAAATGAAACCAGGTGCAAGCCGTGGTATTCAGTTAATTGAAGAAGAAGAGCCAGAACAATTAGGTTTACCGCTTATAGGGCGTGTTGCTGCTGGTTCACCTATTTTGGCGCAAGAGCACGTTGAAAGTCACTGCAAAATCGATCCATTAATGTTTAAACCGGCTGCAGATTTTTTACTACGCGTTAACGGTATGAGCATGAAAGATATTGGTATTATGGATGGTGATTTACTTGCTGTACATCGTACTCAAACCGCTGAAAACGGGCAAGTTGTTGTTGCCCGCCTAGACGAAGACGTAACTGTAAAACGTCTTGAGAAAGCGGGTCGTAAAGTATTACTTCATGCTGAAAACGACGATTTTGAATCTATTGAAGTAGATCTTGAGAATGAGTCTTTTAATATTGAAGGCTTAGCCGTTGGCGTTATAAGAAACGCTGATTGGATGTGACTTTAAAAATAGCTTTTAAACAAGCAGTTTTATAAATGCGTACTAATTAGTACGCATTTTCTGTTTTAAATTCGCACTAAAAATAGGGCATAAATAGCTCACTGACAATTTAAGCTGTAAACTTTTTTGCACTTATATTTTCCCCCTCCGAATGCGTTAAACCCCTTTGTTTTGCTCATCTTTTGAACTTCCTGTTACCTAGTTGGTTACTGATTTTTTATTAATTACTCAATATCACCTGATTGTTTTTTATACTAAAACTTGCTTGTTGTTCATTTTTTAGCTAATTATTAATGTGCTGAGCTAATAATAACTCACAGCTTTTTAGTTTTGAGAACACACAATATACACAAACCCGTTGTTGGCGCAGCAAAACCAATCAATATTAAATGAGATTGACTAAAAAAATAAAAATAACGAATTGGCGTTTAAGCCGTATGCCTCTTCGCTTTGCATTCGCAATAGCATCAAAGGAGCCGTCACATGGGTAAACTGACCTCTACCTTGTGGCTTATATTATGTGTTTTTTCGCACCCAGTTTTGGCTAACAGCCAATACAATATGCGCAAAGGCGTAACCGATATAAGCAATAATGTATATCAGCTGCACATGACCATATTTATAATATGTTGTGTGATTGGGGTGATAGTGTTCGCAATTATGTTTTGGGCACTTATTCATCACCGCAAATCTAAAGGGGCTGTACCTGCCCAATTTCACGAAAGCACTAAAGTAGAAATACTTTGGACTGCAATCCCGTTTGTTATTTTAATTGCTATGGCAGTACCAGCCACTAAAACCCTAATTGCAATGGAAGATGCCAGCAAAGCTGATCTCACTATTAAAATTACAGGCTCGCAATGGAAATGGCATTATGAATATATGGGTGAAGATGTAGAGTTCTACTCTATTTTATCTACCCCGCAAGATGAAATCGCGAATCTTGCAGATAAAAATCCTAACTACTTACTTGAGGTTGATAAGCCTCTTGTACTGCCAATAAATCAAAAAGTACGATTTTTAATGACTTCTGACGATGTTATTCACTCTTGGTGGGTACCTGATTTTGCAGTTAAAAAAGATGCGAACCCCGGCTTTATAAACGAAACATGGACGAACATAAACGAAGAAGGTACTTACCGAGGCCAATGTGCTGAGTTGTGTGGTAAAGACCATGGCTTTATGCCCGTTGTGGTGGTCGCTAAATCTGAAGCTGATTTTAAAACATGGCTTGCAGATGCAAAGCAGGCTAAACAAAAAGCAGCATTAGCAGATGCCGCATTACTTGATAAAACCCTCCCAAAAGAAGAATTAATGACTTTAGGCGAACAAGTATATATGGCCAATTGTGCTGCATGTCATCAGCCTACTGGCATGGGGTTACCGGGTGTATTTCCTGCACTTAAAGGCAGCCCTATAGTACTTGGCGATATAAAAGATCACATTGATGTAGTTATCCATGGGCGACCCGGTACGGCAATGCAAGCATTTGCCAAACAGTTATCTATAAAGCAATTAGCAGCGGTTATTACTTATAAACGTAATGCGTGGGGTAATGATACGGGTGATGTTATTCAACCGAGTCAAATACAGGCAGCACTTGATGCCAAAGTGGAGGCGAACTAATGAGTAGCATAGTAGAACAACCTAACGCCAATGAAGCTCATCATGCTCATCACCCAGCTAAAGGTTTTAAACGCTGGCTTTACACAACTAATCATAAAGATATAGGTAGTTTATATTTAATTTTTTCGCTGACCATGTTCTTAATTGGTGGTGGAATGGCCATGGTGATCAGAGCTGAATTATTTCAACCAGGTTTACAGTTGGTCGATCCTCACTTTTTTAATCAAATGACCACCGTGCATGGTTTAATTATGGTGTTTGGTGCGGTTATGCCGGCCTTTACAGGCCTTGCTAACTGGATGATACCACTCATGATTGGCGCGCCAGATATGGCATTGCCAAGAATGAATAACTGGAGCTTTTGGATTTTACCGTTTGCGTTTTTAATCCTATTGGCATCGTTATTTATGCCTGGTGGGGGTCCTGCATTTGGTTGGACTTTTTATGCACCACTGTCTACAACATACAGTAATGATAATACTGCATTGTTTGTATTTGCCGTACATATTATGGGGATTAGCTCAATAATGGGCGCAATCAATGTGATTGTAACCATAGTGAACTTACGTGCCCCTGGCATGACATGGATGAAGTTGCCCTTATTTGTATGGACGTGGTTAATTACTGCCTTTTTATTAATAGCGGTAATGCCAGTGCTTGCAGGCGCTGTCACTATGGTACTTACCGACAAGTATTTTGCGACCAGCTTTTTTGATGCCGCAGGCGGTGGCGACCCGGTGATGTTCCAACACATTTTTTGGTTTTTTGGCCATCCCGAAGTATACATAATGATTCTTCCTGCCTTTGGCATTATATCTACAATAGTACCTACCTTTTCTCGTAAAAAACTTTTTGGCTATGCCTCAATGGTATACGCCACATCCTCCATAGCACTATTGAGCTTTATTGTATGGGCTCATCATATGTTTACCACTGGGATGCCGGTCGCTGGCGAGTTGTTTTTTATGTACGCGACCATGCTTATATCGGTACCTACAGGAGTAAAAGTATTTAATTGGGTTGCCACAATGTGGAAAGGCTCAATAACTTTTGAAGTGCCAATGCTTTTTAGTATTGCGTTTATTGTGCTGTTTACCTTAGGTGGCTTTTCGGGGTTGATGCTGGCAATTACACCTGCTGACTTTCAGTACCACGATACTTATTTTGTAGTGGCGCATTTTCATTATGTATTAGTAACAGGGGCTGTATTTTCGATAATGGCGGGGGCCTATTACTGGCTGCCCAAGTGGACGGGCAATATGTTTAATATCACGCTAGCTAAATGGCATTTTTGGCTATCGCTGGTGAGTGTGAACGTATTGTTTTTTCCTATGCATTTTGTAGGGCTTGCCGGTATGCCGCGTCGAATTCCCGATTATGCACTTCAATTTGCCGACTTTAACGCAATCATAAGTATTGGTGGATTTGCCTTTGGTTTATCGCAATTGTTGTTTGTAGCTGTGGTAATTAAATGCGCGCGTGGCGGTGATAAAGTGCCTGCAAAAGTATGGGAAGGGGCAGAAGGGCTTGAGTGGGAAGTTAACTCTCCAGCGCCATATCATACTTTTTCTACGCCGCCGGTAATTAAGTAATGACACACGCACCGCTACTCAAACGTTTGGTACTTATTTGCATAGGCATGTTTGCCTTTGCCTTTGCTTTAGTACCTTTGTATGACGTGTTTTGTGATGTAACAGGGCTTAATGGAAAACCTTCGCTTGAGCAAGCAGAGCAAAGTACACAAATAGTACAAAACCGAGAAGTCGGCGTTAGCTTTACTACTCACGCACAAAGTGGTGCACCGTTTGAAGTTAAATCAAAAGAATACAGTGTAGTGGTAAAACCCGGTGCAATGCGTGAAGTAATGTTTAGTGCTAAAAATAACAGCAACCTAGATAAAGTAATGCAGGCTGTACCATCAGTCTCGCCAGGTAAAGCGGCAAAGTATTTACATAAAATAGCCTGTTTTTGCTTTGATCAGCAACCTCTAAAAGCAGGGGAAGAACTTGAATTTAAATTGCTTTTTTATGTTGATACCGCACTGCCAAGCGATATTGAAGAATTAACTTTATCTTATACCGTATTTGATATTAGTGAACAGCTGGTGGCAAGTAACAACTAGCTTTTTAAACTAGTGTGAAACTAGGAGTAAATAAAATGAATCAAGAATATGAGCATTATTACGTACCTGAGCAAAGCCCATGGCCTATTGTAGGTGCTGTTGCATTGTTTTTTATTGCAGTAGGGGCAGGCTTAACAGTTATGAGTGTAGGTAAAGAAGGTGGTAGCGGGGTTTATCTGCTTTATGCCGGTATTGCTGTACTTGTGTATATGTTGTTTAGCTGGTTTAAAAATGTAATTAATGAATCGGACCAAGGTTTGTACTCAGCACAAATGGATCGCTCTTTTAGACAAGGTATGAGCTGGTTTATTTTTTCTGAAGTTATGTTTTTTATGGCCTTTTTTGGTGCGCTTTTTTATGCACGCGTATTGTCGGTACCTTGGCTTGGAGGCGCAGGCAATAATGCAATGACTAAGGAGGTTTTATGGCCAACTTTCGAAGCTGTTTGGCCGCTAGTTTCAACACCTGCTGGTGAAACTACTCAAGCTATGGGCTGGCAAGGCTTACCGCTTATAAATACCTTAATACTGCTTACTTCCTCAGTTACTTTACATTTTGCCCACGTAGCGATGGAAAACAATAAACGCACTCCACTTAAAGTTTTTTTAGGCGCTACTATTTTATTGGGCGTTTGCTTTTTAGGGCTGCAAGTTGAGGAGTACATGCATGCATATAATGACCTTAACCTAACGCTAGATGCGGGCATTTACGGTAATACGTTCTTTTTATTGACTGGTTTTCATGGCATGCATGTAACGTTAGGAACCGTACTTTTATTTGTAATATTTTTACGGATATTCAAAGGGCACTTTACTAAAGATAAGCATTTTGCTTTTCAAGCAGCTGCTTGGTATTGGCACTTTGTTGATGTGGTGTGGCTGTGTTTGTTTGTATTTGTATATGTGCTGTAGCGTTTATTGGCGAATTATTTGCTTTAATAAAACCAAGTTTAAGCGCTGCAATAACAACAACTAAAACAACGACCGAAAACAATACGCGACGACCTAAAAAGTGAGACATAGGTCGTCCCCCTGTTTTCCCTGACACCATAATAAACAATGCTCTAAATAAGTTAAAAAGTATAAATATTAACAACAGTACGATAATAATTTTAATAATCACTGAGTTGACCCTTTATGCAGTTAGTTTTATGGCACAAACAAAAGCTTAGTTCACTAATCACACTTTGTATGGTTGTGGTTGTTGTACTTGTGTGTGTGCGATTAGGATTTTGGCAGTTGGAGCGAGGTGAGCAAAAACAGCAGCAACTAACCGCTATTGCTAAGCAACAGAATCGGGGTGTGATGAGTTGGTCTCAATTACTTAACCTGCCTGATAGCTGGAACAAAACAGGTGTATTGGTTGAGTTAAAAGGGCGGTTTGTACAAAGCCAATATTGGCTTTTAGATAATCAAGTTTATAACGGGCAAGTAGGGTACGACCTACTTGCTTTACTAAAGCCAGACAGCGAAGAAAAAGTGATTTTAGTTAATTTAGGATGGGTAAAAGCGCCTATATCTAGAGATACACTGCCAAAGGTTACTCTGCCTACAGGTGTTTTTATTCTTAAAGCGCAAATAAAAGAAAATAACTTAAGTAGCTTTACGCTTGAAGATAAAACTACAAATAATGACTTACCTACAAGAATCCAATCTATCGACTTGAATATGCTGAGCACTCAAAGCCAGCAATCATTAATTAATTTTATGGCTTACAGACAAGGTACTGGTGATGAGATTGCAACACCTCATTATGAGGCAGTTGTTATGAGCCCTCAAAAGCATAATGCCTACGCTGTGCAATGGTTTTTAATTGCTGTTGCATGTGCTGTTGTGGCTATTTTTGCGAGTAAAAAAAGGACACTTAATGAAAAATAATCCCCTTGTGTTGTTTGTGGGCTGCTGCGCTATCCCATTAATTTTGGCATATGGCGCATTAAAGTTTGATTGGTTGCCTACTGCAATTACTAATAATGGCGAGTTTTTAAGCCAAGAAATAAAACTTAAAAATTGGCCGCAAAATAATCCCAAGCAATGGACTATCGCACTTAATTATTCAAACGAATGTAACACCCCATGCCGCGAACAGCTCAATGCACTTAATAATTTATATGTGGCACTTGGTAAAAACCAAGGCAAGGTTGATATGGCTGTAATGGGAAGTCCCGACAATAAAAACCTACCATGGAAAATTATTACCGAGCAACAGAGTTTAAATCCTGCAAGTTTGTATTTAATTGATCATATGGGGTTAGTGGTACTTGAATATCCCTTTAAGGTCGAGCCACAAGAAAACCGTTTAGTACAAAAAGGGTTATTAAAAGATCTAAAAAAATTACTTAACTATTCTCGTTCTAGCTAACTAAGTTGAGCTTAAGTTGGAGTATCTGATGTATAAAAATTATAAAAACTTAGTATTAATAACAGGATTACTCGCTTTGATTGTAGTTGCTTTAGGTGCGTACACCCGCTTAAGTGATGCAGGTTTAGGGTGCCCCGATTGGCCTGGTTGTTATGGCTTTTTAACGGTACCTAAGCATGAGGCTGACATAGCCTTAGCAACTCAAAGCTACCCCGATATGATGTTCGAAACCGCAAAAGCGTGGAAAGAAATGATTCATCGCTACTTTGCAGGTGCTTTAGGCTTACTTATTTTAGGTTTATTTGTGTTGGCTTTTTTAAAACGCCAATATCCAACTACGCCAGTTAAATTGCCTTTGGCTTTACTTCTACTAGTGGTGTTTCAGGCTGCCCTTGGTATGTGGACAGTAACCATGAACCTTCAGCCGCTTATTGTAATGGGCCACTTATTAGGTGGCTTTAGTATTTTGTCACTTATAACGCTTTTATATTTACGGCTAACCGCAAAACCTATTATGGGTGGCGATAGCGGCGCAAAACGCTATTTCGGTTTAAGTTTAGTAGCGCTCAGTGTATTAATTATCCAAATTGCACTTGGTGGTTGGCTGGCTGCAAATTACGCCGCTCCACATTGTAGTGGTTTGCCATTGTGTAATTACGCACAACCGTTTTCATTGAGTAGCGTATTTCAATTACCACTTGAGCACAGTAATTATGAGTTTGGTGTGTTATCGCAGCAAGCGCGTATGTCTATTCATTTATTACATCGCATTTGGGCACTCGTTACTTGCATTGTTCTGGCGTTAATTATGTGGAAAATATACAGCCAAGCGTACTCTAAAAAAATTAAAAATTGCGTTGTGAGTGTATTACTTGTTCTGCTTTGCCAAATTAGCTTAGGACTTATTTTAGTACATTGGCATATTCCGTTGGGAGTTGCACTGGCGCATAACTTGATGGCAGCCATACTGTTATTAAGCATGGTTAGGTTGTGTTATTACCTAAAATCACGCACATAAAGGGGAAATATGATGGCACTTATAATTGATAAAAAAATACTGCTACCCGTTAATACTCAATCGCTAATTTCGCGTACACATAGTTTGCTGCAAGACTACTTAGCAATTAGTAAATTTAAAGTGGTAGCTATGCTGGTGCTAACAGCTTGGGTTGGTTTAGCGCTGGCTCCCGATGTAGGGCGCGGTATGGTCGTACAGTTTATTAGCTTGTTAGGTATAGGGCTACTTTCTGCTGCTGCAGCGGTTATTAATCATGTGGTTGATAGCGAGATAGACTCGAAAATGGCGCGGACTCGTCATCGCCCTGTGGCTAAAGGGCGTTTAAGTAAAACACATGCGCTTAGTTTTGCAGCTGTTATTGGGGTTGCTGGTTTTATTATGCTGATGGTGTGGGCTAATACCTTAACCGCTATATTAACGTTATTTGCATTGGTAGGTTATGCATTTGTTTATACATCATTTTTAAAGCGTGCAACGCCGCAAAATATTGTTATAGGTGGGTTGGCTGGCGCAATGCCTCCATTATTAGGTTGGGTGTCAGAAACAAACCAAATGGCAGCAGCCCCTTGGTTACTCGTAATGATAATATTTACCTGGACCCCACCACACTTTTGGGCGCTGGCTATAGCACGAAAAAGTGATTATGAACGCGCTAAAATCCCTATGTTACCAGTAACCCATGGTATCGATTTTTGTAAAACGTGCGTCGTTGCTTACTCTGTTTTACTCGCTGTTGTTTGCGTATTACCTTATTTAATCGGTATGTCTGGATTAATCTATTTGATAGGTGCATGTGTATTAAATGCCGTGTTTATATATAAGGCGGTCAATTTAAAAATTGCTGGAAATGATGAGACTGCAATGGACTTATTTCGTTTTTCGATTATTCATTTAATGGTACTCTTTGTAATCTTATTTATAGATAAATGGCTCCCTTTATGAAGCAGTTATGGCTTGGATTAATTGTTATTTTAGTTTCGTTTTTATCAGCATGTTCAAATGAAAATAGTCCACCAGATGTAGATGCATTAGTTTACGAAAATGCAAAGCCACTGTCTGATTTTACGCTAAACGATCAGCGCGGCGAATTAGTAACTAAGCAACAATTTTTAGGACAGTGGAATTTAGTATTTTTAGGCTACACAAGCTGCCCAGATATTTGTCCATTAACACTTGCTAAGTTAAATGCTGTTTATAAAAACTTACAAGCAGATTATCCGCTACAAGTTTGGTTTTTATCGGTTGATCCAAAACGCGATACACCAGCTAAACGAAAGCAATATATAGATTACTTTAACCCAGACTTTTTAGCTGTATCAGGGGAACATAAACACCTTTTTCCTGTTGTTCGAGAGCTTGGTTTAATTTACGCCATTAGCGATAGTAGTGAATCAGAATATGCTGTTGATCATAGTGCCTCGGTCGCTATGGTTGATCAAAATGGAGCCGTTAGAGCTATTTTTAAACCAGAATTTAAACAAGGTAGTGTGCCATTAATTAATGCGACGACTTTAACGCAAGAGTTTAAAAAAATAGCTGATTACTATAAAAACTAGTTTTTTACTTTTTACCAATTTTAAAGGAGCTTTAGGCTCCTTTTTTTGTATTTTAACGACAGGTTAAATTTAATTAAGCATTTTATGGCAATTTTAATAACTAGGGCTAAGCTTTTGTTATGAATTGAATTGACAGGGAATGCACTTACTAAATGCTAAAACTTCCGAGCGAACTTGCTATTACGCAGGTTGAAACACTACATCAAGACTTACTACACGAACTCAATAGCAACGATGATATCTGTCTTGATATTAACGATGTGATTTCTGCTGATACTGCCTCAATTCAACTTTTATGCGCCTTACAAAAACACCTACTTACTATACAGCACAAAATAATATGGGTAGGCAGTAGCGAGGCCTTAACGCATACAATTAATAAACTTGGCTTAAGCCAATACTTAACAACCGAAAGTAAAAGTTAGGGGTATATATGAAAAGAATTTTAGCGGTTGATGATTCAGCATCGATGCGTCAAATGGTGAGCTTTACATTAAAAACTGCCGGGTTTGATGTAACCGAAGCTAAGGATGGCAGTGAAGCTCTCGCTATTGCCAAGCAACAAGACTTTGATGCCGTGATCTCAGATGTAAACATGCCAATAATGGATGGAATTACATTAATACGAGAGCTGCGTACTTTACCTAGTTATAAATTTACACCACTACTGATGCTTACTACAGAGTCGGGCTTAGAAAAAAAGATAGAGGGTAAAGCTGCTGGTGCAACAGGTTGGATTGTAAAACCATTTAATCCCGATCAGCTACTAGCGGTAATTAAAAAAGTTATTCGCTAAGGAGCGCAGTGTGAGTATAGATTTAAGTCAATTTTTTGAAGTTTTCTTTGAAGAGAGTTTTGAAGGCCTAGATACCATGGAGGCTGAGTTATTAAACTTAGTGCCAGGTGAGGAAGATTTAGAAACTATCAACACTATTTTTAGAGCTGCTCACTCAATAAAAGGAGGCAGTGGCACTTTTGGTTTTAGCTCCGTTGCTGACTTTACTCATGTACTTGAAACACTACTGGATCAAATTCGCCAAGGTGAACGAGAGCTTAGTACCGAGCATGTCAATTTATTACTCAAAGCTGTGGATTGCTTGCGCGCTTTACTTGCTGCACTTCAAGGTGAGCAAGAGCCAGATTTAACCGAAGCAGATTTGTTAAAAGTACAATTTGAACATGTACTTGGAATGAAAAACGAAACACAAGAGAATAAACCTCAAAGCTGTGAAGAGCAAACAAGTAGTAACACCTATCAAATAGACTTTAAACCCCATCATCATTTATTTAAAACAGGAAACGAGCCACTGTATATGATCAGTGAGCTTGAAGAGCTAGGTGAGTTAGAAACCACAGTATTTTACGATGAAGTTCCAGAAATCACCGATTTAAGTAGTGATGAATGCTTTTTACATTGGCGCTTTTTTTTAGATACTAGCCATGATGAAAAAGCCATAAAAGAAGTATTTGAATGGGTAGAAGACGATGCCGACATAAAAATTGAATTATGCGGAGGCTTATTTGGCAATGATGAGCAAATACAACCTAATCAAGGTGAGATATCTAAAGCTGTTGAGCTTGAAACATCCGATTTAATAAAAGTAGCTGAGCTACCTAGTAAGCCAAAGCAACCCGCTGCTAATAAAGATAAAAAACCTGCAAGTACACCAGAGTCTACCTCCATTCGAGTTGGTATTGATAAAGTTGATTCGTTAATAAACATGGTTGGCGAACTTGTTATTACACAAGCGATGCTCAATCAGCTTAGCGAACAAGAAATCACACCAGCCACAATCACTTTACTACAAGAAGGCCTAGCGCAACTTGCCCATAATACGCGTGATTTACAAGAAAATGTGATGCGCATTCGTATGCTGCCAATAAACTTTGTATTTAGTCGTTTTCCTCGATTAGTGCGAGATATAGCGCAAAAACTAAATAAGCAAGTTGAGCTAAAGTTGATTGGAGAGCAAACCGAGCTTGATAAAACAGTAATGGAAAAAATATCCGATCCTATGGTGCATTTAGTGAGGAACTCACTTGATCATGGATTAGAGACTGTTGAGCAAAGACTGGCGGCAGGTAAAGATCCCGTTGGCACAGTAACCTTAAATGCATTTCATCAGGGTGGAAACATTGTTATTGAAATAATGGATGATGGGCAGGGGTTAAATACAAAAAAAATAAAAGAAAAAGCCATCGCTAACGAATTAATCTCAGCTGATAACCATCTCAGTGACGATGAAATAAATGAGCTTATTTTTATGCCCGGCTTTTCGACAGTAGATGAGGTAAGTGACTTATCTGGTCGTGGAGTTGGGATGGATGTAGTTAAGCGAAATATTCAATCATTAAATGGCTCAGTGGAAGTAACCTCAGCGGCCGGTGTTGGTTCTACGTTTACTATTAGATTACCACTTACTCTCGCTATTTTAGATGGGCAATTAGTTAAGGTGGCTCAGCATACTTATATTATCCCGCTCATTTCTATTGTGGAATCTCTGCAAATTGATATTGCTAAAGTGAGTCGAGTGGGTAAAAGCCTTGATGTATTGAGGCTTCGGGACGAATACATTCCTATTTTAAGGCTCTACGATATTTTTAATCATAAAAATGCCATTGAATCACTCGATAAAACGCTGCTTGTTGTTGTAGAAACAGATAACCAAAAGGTGGGTTTATTAGTTGATGATTTACTGTCTCAACAACAGGTTGTTATTAAAAGTTTAGAGGCTAACTATCATAAAGTTGATGGCGTATCGGGAGCTACTATTTTAGGCGATGGGCGTGTATCGCTGATTGTGGACATTAGCGGCTTAATAAAGCTCTCAGGTTTAAAAAAACCAGGTAGCCAAGAATTAACGATTGAAACGCAAGCCACTTTGGAGGCGTTATGAGCTCAGAGCAAAGCCAGTTAAGTAATCAATTAAATCTTCAGCAACAGCAAGGTGTAAAACAGTTTTTAACTTTTATTATGGCTGATGAAGAATACGGCGTTGATATTTTAACAGTACAAGAAATTCGCAGTTGGGAAGAAATTACAGTATTGCCCAATGCGCCTGAATTTGTAAAAGGCGTTATTAATTTACGTGGAACAATAGTGCCAATTATTGATTTACGGTTGCGCTTTGGATTACCAAGTGTCGACTATGGGCCATTAACGGTGGTTATCGTTGTCAAAATAGAATTTGAACTAGGTAGTAAAATTATAGGTGTTGCTGTTGATGCCGTTTCTGATGTTTACAGTATTGCGGAGCAAGATGCGAAAGCGGTTCCTAGTTTATCTGAATCGAATAATTGTGAATATGTAGCTGGGTTGGTGAATGTTGGTGAAAAAATGGTAGCGCTAATTGACCTGCAAAAAACAATGAATATTTAGCAAACAGAAACTAAATGAATAATAAACTTAAAGGTGGTGATGAGCATGGGATGGTTTAGTAATCCAAAGCAGTCAAAATCAAGTAATGATTTAATTGTAGACGCATTGAATAAATCATTAGCGGTGATTGAGTTTGAACCTAACGGAAAAATAATTACTGCAAATATGAATTTTCTAAACGCGATGGGCTATCGCCTTGAAGAGGTTCAAGGCCAGCATCACTCTATGTTTGTTGACCCAGATGAAGCTCAGGGCAACGATTATAAGAACTTTTGGCAACGCCTGCGTAATGGCGAGTTTATCTCAGATGAGTTTAAGCGTAATGCAAAAGGTGGAACTGAGGTATGGATCCAAGCAACTTATAACCCAATTGTTGATGAGCAAGGGCAAGTATTAAAAGTAGTTAAGTTTGCCACCGACGTGACCGAGCAAAAGTTAATAGCAGCAGAAGCTTCAGGGCAAATTAGTGCTATAAGTAAATCTCAAGCGGTTATCGAGTTTAATTTAGATGGCACTATTATTGATGCCAATGATAACTTTTTAAATGCACTTGGTTATCAACTTAGCGAGATTAAAGGTCAGCACCATAGGCTTTTTATTGAACCCGAACATGCAAATAGTATCGAATATAAAGAGTTTTGGGCCAAACTAGGTCGCGGTGAATTTGATTCAGGGGAATATTTAAGAATAGGGAAGCAGGGTCAGGAGGTTTGGATTCAAGCATCTTATAACCCAATTTATGATATGAACGGCAAGCCGTTTAAAGTGATTAAATACGCATCTGATATTACTGAACAAAAAGAGCTTGAAAAAGTATCTCGTAAAGCAGCCGATTTAGCAAATGCGCTTAAAGTTTGCCAAGCGAACGTAATGATTGCTGATGAAGACCTTAATATAGTATTTGTGAACGATCGTGTTCAGCAAATGCTAAAAGTCCGCGAAAAAGAATTACAAACTGTATTACCAAGCTTTTCTGTTGATAATTTAATTGGCACCTGTGTTGATGATTTTCATAAGCACCCTAATCATCAGCGCGATTTATTAAAAAATCTCGATAAGCCTCATAAAGCCGAATTACTTTTAGCGGGTGTCACTTTCACCTTGATTGCTTCACCTTGGATTAGCCAAGATGGAAAGCATTTAGGCACCATTGTTGAGTGGGAAGATAGGACCAATGAGGTTGCGCTTGAAAAAGAAATAGCCGAACTTATTAGCGCTGCAGGTAATGGCGAATTAGATACAAGAGTCGCGGAAGAAGGCAAGGAAGGATTCTTTTTACGTTTGGCTCAAGGGCTAAATAGCTTAGTTAAAATAGTTGATGATGCAGTTGCTGACACGGGCAGTATGCTCGATGCGATGGCAAATGGTGATTTATCAAAACGAGTTGAAAAAGAATATAAAGGCTCATTTGATAAACTCAAACGCGATGCTAATGCTACGGCAGATAAGTTAACGGAAGTGATTAATCGCATTAATTCATCGGCAACGCTTGTAGCCAGTGGTGCAGAGGAAATCTCTCAAGGTAATGCTGATTTAAGCCAACGTACAGAAGAGCAAGCCTCGTCACTTGAAGAAACAGCGTCGAGCATGGAAGAGATGACTAGCACCGTTCGCCAAAATGCTGATAACGCAAAAGTGGCAAACGATTTAGCAGAAGAAACATGCGAAAAGGCGATTCAAGGTGGTGAGGTTGTAAATAGAGCAGTTACGAGCATGTCGGCAATTAATGAGTCGAGCAAGAAAATTGCAGATATTATTGGTGTCATTGACGAAATAGCATTTCAAACTAACTTATTAGCGCTTAATGCTGCAGTAGAGGCTGCAAGGGCTGGTGAACAAGGTCGAGGCTTTGCGGTTGTTGCAGGTGAAGTGCGTAATTTAGCACAGCGCTCTGCAGGCGCAGCGAAAGAAATTAAAGAGTTAATAAGAGATAGTGTAGGCAAAGTAGCTGATGGCTCTCAATTAGTTAATGAGTCGGGCGCTACACTTAAAGAGATTGTTGTATCGGTACAAAGAGTGACGCAAATGATTTCTGATATTACAGAGGCATCTGAAGAACAAAGTGCGGGTATTGAACAAGTTAATACCGCTATCTCACAAATGGACGAAATGACGCAACAAAATGCCGCCTTAGTAGAGCAAGCCTCTGCCGCTGGCGAGTCTATGGCTGAGCAAGCTAATGAGATGCGCCAACTACTCAACTTTTTCTCAATAGGTCAGCAAGAGATGGCGATGATTTCGCCGACTATGCGCACACCTAAATTATCTCATAAGTCGCAAAGCAGTTTTGTAAGTAATAAACCCAAAGGCGATAACTTTGTAGACTCTGCTGATGAATGGGAAGAATTTTAACAACCAATCTTCTTATATACCTCGCTGAATACATAATCACAGCGAGGTATTATTTGGCAGGCTAAATTGAGAGCGAACAATGAAAGAGTTTTTGTGTACCGACCGCGACTTTAAAGAAATTGCCAGTTTAGTTTATAGCGCATGTGGAATTGTATTAGGTGAGCATAAGCGAGAGATGGTTTATTCACGCTTAGCAAGACGTATTAGAGAGCGAAAACTAACTGACTTTAAAGCCTATTTAGAGTATTTAAATAGCCATAAAGATCAGGAGTTTGATGCCTTTATTAATGCAATAACAACTAACTTAACGTCTTTTTTTCGTGAAATACACCACTTTGAATTTATAAAATCTGAGCTTGTACCTGCTCTCTTAAAGGCAAATAAAAATAGTAAGCGAGTAAGAATCTGGTCTGCAGGTTGCTCAACAGGAGAAGAACCCTACAGTTTGGCGATGATTTTAAATAATGCATTTCCGAGCAATTGGGATGTAAAAATACTAGCAACCGATTTAGATTCTAATGTATTGGCAAAAGCACAAAAGGGTATTTACACCGCAGCGAATGTTAACGGCTTAGATGACGTGCAACTTAAGCGTTGGTTTTTAAAAAGTAAAGACGGTGAAAACTATAAAGTTAAAGATAGGCTAAAAGAGTCTATTTCATTCAAGCGTTTAAACTTATTGCAAGATTGGCCAATGAAAGGATCATTTGATCTTATTTTATGTCGTAATGTTGTTATTTACTTTGATAAAGAAACAAAAGATCAGCTTTTTAAACGTTACGCCAATATATTAAATGAACAAGGTTATTTGTTTTTAGGTCACTCAGAAAGTATGGGAAAAGAGCATACGCAATTTAAAAATTTAGGGAAAACTATGTACCAAAAGGGACAAAATGCACGCAGAGTTTAGGCCGGTATTACCTAACTTTGAACATATTAAACGATATTGGGACTCGGGCCGAGGTAGCGTTGTTGCTAAAGTGCTTCCGGGTGAGTTTTATGTTTCTAAAAATAATGAGCTGATCTCTACAGTTCTGGGTTCGTGTATTGCGGCTTGTGTTTACGATGAAGTACTAGGGATTGGGGGCATGAATCACTTTATGTTACCAATTCAAAAGGGAGTAGAACTTAAGAATGCGCATAGTTTAAGTTGTCGGTATGGCAATTGGGCTATGGAGTATCTTATAAACGAAGTTTTAAAAAATGGTGCATCTCGCCGTAACCTAAAAGTAAAACTTTTTGGTGGGGGTAAAATTATTAGTGCGATGACTGATATAGGGCTGGGTAATATTAGTTTTGCAGCGGCGTATATTAAAGAAGAGGCATTAAACCTAGTTGCCCACGATATGGGTGGACCATGGCCACGAAAAATATTTTTTCATCCGAACACCGGTAAAGTTCATATGAAAAAACTTAAAAACCTACATAATAATACGATTGAAAAACGCGAAGTCCGTTACTTACAAAACCTTAAAAAGCAAGAAGTAGTAACTGATATAGAGCTGTTTTAGGAGTATGCATGATTAAAGTATTAATAATTGACGACTCCCCCTTAATTAGGCGTTTACTCACTGAAATATTACAGCAAGCTAAAGATATTACGGTAGTGGGGAGCGCTGAGGATCCCTACGAAGCTCGCGAAATGATAAAAAAGTTAAATCCTGATGTATTAACGCTCGACGTAGAAATGCCAAAAATGGATGGCATTAGTTTTTTAAAAAACTTAATGCGATTAAGACCAATGCCAGTAGTGATGATTTCAACACTGACCCAAAAAGGCTCTCCTATTACACTCGAGGCACTCGAATTAGGGGCTGTTGATTTTATAGCTAAGCCTACTAATAACGTAAGAGAGCAATTGAGCCAATATGCATCACTTGTTCAACAAAAGGTGCGAATAGCTGCTGGAGCAAGAGTAAGAAGCTATAAAAAAACGGTCGTCACAAATGAGCCTATTAATACCCATTCTCAATTTTTACTTAATAAAGTAATTGCGATAGGTGCTTCCACGGGGGGTACTGAGGCTATCAAAGAAGTACTTATTAAAATGCCACAAAATTGCCCGCCCATTGTAATTACTCAGCATATTCCTCCTGTGTTTAGCGCCTCATTTGCTGAGCGAATGAATCGTACATGCACGATAAATGTGAAAGAGGCTGAACATGGCGATAAGCTTAGCACTGGCTGGGCTTATATAGCACCAGGTGGTTTTCATTTAAGTATTAAAAAGCGAGGTGTTAGCTTGTATTGCCAGCTTGATGATGGCGAGCCGGTCAACAGACATAAACCTGCGGTAGATGTGCTGTTTAACTCATTAGTTGAGACAGGAGCTAAAAACGTAGTTGCAGCCATACTAACAGGGATGGGGAGTGATGGCGCAAAAGGGTTACTTGCACTAAAACAAAACGGTGCGTATACCTTGGCTCAAGATGAGTACTCATCGGTGGTATGGGGTATGCCTAAGGCTGCCGCTGAGTTAAATGCAGCAGACGAGATCGTTGCGCTGGATAAAATAACCCAGCGACTATTACATCAGGCAGTTAAGGTTTAGGCGCTTCAATTACCCAAGGCTGCGAAAACCAAAAATAATCACCAGGGCTAGAAATAGAAGGGGCCGTACAATTAAAACGAGAGCGTCCTTTATTAAGCACCTTTGGTGAGGTTATTTCGACTGTATTTTTATTTACCCATTTTAAATCTGCTTGGCCTACGCTTGATACGTAACAGGCAAATTGGCTTTTATGAAAGTCACCCATTTTAAATTCAATTGTGAGCGTGGGTGGATTTTGTTGTGTAACGCTATCTTGATAAGTTAAATTGGTGATATTAAACGCGCGTGAGTTAAGCTTAGTAATAAGAGTTTCTAGTTTGCTGTAAAAGCCTGATGCAGGAAAACGTGGTAAGCGGCTAAAATTAGAGTCTTTATTTACAGCGCCGGAGTGCTGACCAATACCCACAAAACCAAGCTCTGTCACAAGTGCTTGCAGCTCGTTATTAAACTCACCATACGGGTATGCTAAGTATTTATAGTCGTGGCCTATTTCTTCTTTTATACGCTTTTGAGAGCTAATAATATCTTGCTTAATACGTGATTGCCATTGTGCATCGGTTTCGTTTTCAAGCTTAAGGTGTAAGTAATCATGTTGTCCGCTATGATTGGCTATTAATGCCCCTTTTTTAGATAATTCTTTGAGCTTATCCCACCCCATTACGTAGCTCATGCCCTCGTCTATTAATTTAGGATTTACAAAGATAGTGTACGGGTAGCCAAACTTTTCTAAAATAGGCGCGGCTTGTTCATAGTTATTGTTATAACCATCATCAAAGGTGATGGCGACAGTTTTATCAGGTAAGGTTTCACTTTGCTGAAGTGCGTTTATTAAGTCATTAAGAGGAATAACGTTAAAGTTGTGCTCTTTTAAATAGCTCAAATGTTTAGTGAATGTATTGGCGCTAACGCTTGTTACAGCGGGTAGGGTTTCACTAACATGATGATACTGTAAAATAACGGCTGCTTGAGCCCGCACAGATACACTAATGAGGATAAATAATACTAAATGAAACAATTTCTTATACATAATAAGGCACACCATAAAAGCTTGCTGTTGTTAGCGGGTCCGATGATACTATCAAATATCACAGTGCCGTTGTTAGGAATTGTTGATACTGCTGTAATTGGGCACTTAGGAAGCGCTCATTACTTAGCGGGTATTGCCCTTGGCTCTGCAGTTATATCTATTTTATTTTGGCTTGCTGGTTTTTTAAGAATGAGCACCACGGGACTCGTGGCACAAGCATACGGAAAAAACGATTTAACCCAACTTGCCGCTTTACTTAAACGAAGCCTATTGCTTGCAAGCGCAGTGGCCGTGCTATTAATTGTGTTATCCCCATTAATAAAGCACGCTATAGCTTACCTCTCCGCCGCCAATCGCGACGTACTTACCCAAGCGTATCAGTATTTTAGCATTCGTATTTTTAGTGCTCCAGCAGCATTATGTAATTTAGTGTTACTGGGGTGGATGCTTGGTGTGCATTATGGTCGAGGTCCATTTTATTTATTACTCGTCACTAATATCGTTAATATAGTACTCGATATTTATTTTGTTGTTTATTTAGATTGGGCAGTTGCAGGCGCTGCGTGGGCTTCACTTATTGCTGATTATACGGCTTTAGTATTTGCACTGTTTTTAGTGGTTAAACTAGCTAAAAAACAAGACATTGATCTAAATGTACCGAATTGGTTGAGTATTAGCAAAATGGCTGAATTATTGAGTTTGAATAGAGATATATTTATTCGCTCTTTAATACTGCAATTATGCTTTAGTTTTATGACGTTTTACGCAGCGCGTATAGGCGAAACCACATTAGCTGCTAATGCTGTTTTACTTAACTTTCTAATGTTGGTGAGTTTTGCTCTTGATGGCGTTGCTTACGCGTCTGAGGCAAAAGTAGGGCAAGCTAAGGGCCAAGGAAGCGTTAAAAATATAGAGCTTTGGGTTAAAATAAGTGTATTTTGGGGCATGCTTTTTGGCGTCTTATATAGCGCTTTTTTTGCATTATTCGGCAGCGGTATAATCAAGCTTTTAACCAATGTGCCAGAGGTTATTCAAGAGGCAACACACTATTTACCATGGCTAATAGTGTTGCCTATTTTGGCCATGAGTTGCTTTTTGTTTGATGGTGTTTTTGTAGGGCTTACGCGAGCAAAGAACATGCGTAACAGTATGATACTTTCAGCTGGAGTTGGCTTTTTTGGTGTGTTTTGGGTGTTTATAGACTTGCAAAATAACGGGTTATGGCTGGCTATGAGCTGTTTTATGTTAATGCGCGGGCTTACATTAATAATTAAATATCACCACTTAAAAATAAATAATCAGCTATTAGATTAAACTAAATAAATGGTTTATTTCCAGAGATCGGGGTCGTGGTGTTTAGGGCCCATATCTTTTAAAACTTGTGAAAAACGATTAGCAAAAATACCGCAGTAGCCCCAACCGGCAAAAAATAATGCGGGGAGTAAAATTATAACGCCAATTATTTGTAAGCTGTAGTGAGTGTAATACCCAATAGATATGAATATCACGGCTAGCACAAACAGTGCTAAGCCGCGAAAAAAGCGCTTTAAGCTCAGCTTAGGGTTGCTCCCTAAGCGATAAATAAGCTGCTTTAGCATTTACAAGGCCTAATAGTAAGAGTGATCGCCCGCTTCGTGCTCTGTTATATCAGCAACACCGGTGATTTCTTCAAACTTAGCTATCATTTCTTTTTCAATGCCTTCTTTTAGCGTTACATCGATCATAGAACAACCGTTACAACCACCACCAAACTGAAGTATAGCAATACCTGCAGCTGTAATTTCAACAAGGCTTACTTGGCCACCGTGGTTAGCAAGTTGTGGATTTACTTCGGTTTCTAGCATGTGCTGTACACGTTCGTTTAACGATGCATCGTTACCTATTTTACGCGCCTTTGCATTTGGTGCTTTTAGCGTTAACTGAGTACCCATTTTGTCGGTAACAAAATCGATTTCAGCTTCTTCTAAAAATGGAGCACTTTCAGCATCTACAACGGCATCAAAACCGTTAAAGTTTAGGCGAATATCGCTCGCTTCTACAGCGTCTTCTGGACAATAAGACACACCACATTCCGCTTGTGATGAACCAGGGTTTACAACAAACACACGAATATTGGTTTGTTGTGATTGATCTGCTAATAGTTTAGCAAAATGCGCTTGCGCTGTTTCGGAAATAGAAATCATAAAACCATCTATACTTGACTAAATTACTCGGATACTGCGTATCATACTCCGCTCATCGTGTTGCGGCTAGTGTTGAGCGTAAAAAGTTGGCATCTATTTTAAGCAATGGTAGCGTGCAAACAACGAACATTTTTTGAGTGATTTATATGCGTTTGGTATTAACATTAATGGTGGTGTTGCTTAGCTTTTCAAGTGTAGCTAAGCCACTTTCGTATTATTTTGAACAAGATGTAAAATTTGACCCTTCAATTCCTACTCCTGAGCAAGTACTCGGTTACGAAGTAGGAGAGTGGCACGTGAGACACGATCAGCTCGTACGTTATATGGAAATACTTGCTGATAAAAGCGACCGTATAAATTTTGAGGTGATTGGCCGCACGCATGAACAACGCCCGTTAGTAATGCTAACAATTACTGCTGCTGATAAGTTATCAAGCATAGAGCAGACACGCCAAGCTCACTTAGCACGCTTAAGTAATAACAGTGGTAAAGCACAAGACGACCCTGCTGTTGTATGGATGGGATACAGTGTGCATGGTAATGAGTCATCAGGTAGTAACTCATCTTTGCTGGTGGCATATTACTTAGCTGCTGCACAAGGTACTGAAATAGATGAGCTATTAAATAACACGGTTATTTTACTCGACCCTTCACTTAATCCTGACGGGCTTGCTCGTTTTGCTAATTGGGCAAACAGTAACCGAGGCATGAACTTATCAAGTGACCCTAAAACCCGTGAACATGTTGAAAACTGGCCAAGTAGTCGTACCAATCATTACTGGTTTGATTTAAATCGCGATTGGCTACTGCTACAGCATCCTGAATCGCGTGCACGTATTGCTAAATTTCATCAGTGGAAACCAAATATTTTAACTGACTTTCATGAGATGGGTCCAAACAGCAGTTACTTTTTTCAACCAGGTATTCCAAGCCGTAAACACCCAATAACACCTGATGAAAATGTAACGTTAACTAAAGCGATTGCTAACTATCACGCAAAAACGTTAGATAAAAACAACGCACTTTATTTTACTGAAGAAAGCTTTGATGACTTCTATTACGGTAAAGGTTCAACCTATCCCGATGTAAATGGCGGCATAGGCATTTTATTTGAGCAAGCAAGTTCTCGTGGACATATTCAAGACACTATAAATGGACCTTTGAGCTTTCCTTTCACTATTAAAAATCAACTGTTAACGAGTTTATCTACCTTTAAGGCAGCAGTTGATAACCGCCAAGCATTACTTGATTACCAGGCTAAGTTTTACAATCAAGCTACAGATTTAGCCAGCGATGAAAGCTTTGAAGGTTATGTTGTTGAAGATGCAAGCGACAACACCCGTATTATGCACTTTTTAGAATTGTTAAAGCAGCATCAAATTAACGCTTACCCACTTACTAAATCATTAAAAGCAGATGGTAAGAATTTCAGTACACATAGCTATTTTGTACCATTAGCACAACCACAATATCGTTTAGTAAAAGCGATTTTTAGTGAGCAAAAAAACTTTGCCGATAATACTTTTTACGATGTATCTGGCTGGACATTAGCGCATGCGTTTAATTTGCCATTTTCTAAAGTTAAAAGTAGTTGGGGATTAAAGGTTGCTGATAAAGCATGGGAAAAAGTAGCAACCCCATCATTTTCTTCACTCACCGAAGGTTACGCATTTGGTTTTTCGTGGGATGATTATTTAGCACCTAAAATGTTAAATAGCTTATTACAGCAAGGTATAAAAGCACGTGTAGCGCTAAAAGCATTAACGGCTAAATCAACATCAGGAGAAATTAATTTTAAACCTGGAAGTATTATTATACCGGCTGGACTACAAACAAATACAGATTGGATTACCTTGCTAAATAAAGCACAAAATGAGTTTGGTATTGCAATCAAACCTATTACATCAGGTTTAACAAGCAAAGGAGCCGATTTAGGGTCGCGATCAATGGCGGTTGTTAGTGCTCCAAAAGTACTGCTTATTGGCGGGCAAGGCGCAAGCCAGTACGAAGTCGGCGAAGTGTGGTATTACCTAGATCGATTTGTAGGTGTTGCACCAACAATTGTTGAAATGAACCGCTTTAGTTCACTCGAGTTAAGTGAATACAGCCATATTGTGCTTGCTCATGGCAATTACAATAGCTTATCTGATGCCGACAAAGTGGCTATTAAAAGCTGGGTAAGAAAAGGCGGCGTTATTTGGGGTCACAAAGGCGGCGCTAAATTTTTAGCTGATCAGCAATTACTCAAAGCAAGCTATCTATCACGACAAGATGTAGCAAGTGCATTTAAAACGACAGGTTTAAGTTATGGCGATAAAGATCATTTAGCAGGACGTCAACGCATTGCAGGTGCTATTTTTAATACTAATGTAGACTTAACTCATCCGCTTACATTTTCACTTAAGCGTAATACATTGCCCGTATTCAAAAACAGTACTTGGTTGCTAGAAGCTTCCGATGCTCCGTTCGTAAATGTACTTACCTACACTAAAAATCCATTATTGGCAGGCTTTACCGATGCCGTTAATGTTGAGCAAGTTGCTGGCGGCGCAGGCTTAATTGCTCACTCATACGGACGAGGTACAGTAATAGGCATGACCGATGACCCTGTATTTAGAGGTTACTGGTATGGGACTAGTCGACTACTAAGCAACGCTTTATTTTTTGGCCATACGTTTCGTGCAAATGGCGAATAATACTAATTCGCTTAAATTAAGTGATCTATTTTGAGGATGGAAAAACGTGTTGATAGCTAGGCAAAAAATTCGCTATTTAGTTGTTCTCGGCAATTGCTCCTGCATTGCTCTACCTTCTGCATCCATGCAGTCGTAAATGAGAATTTTTTAACTCAGGTAGCGACACGTTTAGCCCCGTAAAATGATTAAGTATTATTGCGGATTGGTATAATACTTTTTAATAATTAAATAGGCGTTAAGCAAGTTGTAAAAGCCCACACTTGTTTAGCGCCTGCTTGTTTTAGTGCACTAGTAGCTGCGTTTAATGTTGCCCCTGTCGTCATCACATCATCAACAATAGCGACTGTTTTACCGCCCATATCCTCTGTACAAATAAAGGCATTTTTTAAGTTTTTAATACGCTTTGCTTTAGATAGCTCCGACTGAGCTTGTGTTTTTTTATTGCGAATAAGTACGTTACTCACTGATGCGTAATTAGCTAAACATGGTTGCCAAACTTGGCTTACCTGATTAAACCCGCGAGTAATGAATCGGCTTTTATGAAGAGGTAAAATAATAAAGGTATCTGGCAAAGTAGGGCTTTGCTCAAAAAACTGTGTTAATTGTTTTTGTATAACTTGCTGCAGTGCCTTTTTATAATGAATTTGATTATTAAATTTTAGCCTTTTAAGCCAATGTTCAAAGGGAGGTTGATAAAAAGCACAGGCAAATAATTTATCAAACTCGCAATTAGGAAACATCTCAACAATATCGGGTCGATGCAGTAAATTCTTATGCTTACTAAAATCAAACAATGGTAAATCTTCAAGGCAATAATCACAAAGCCCTAAAGAGGTCGTAATCGTATTTTGACATTGCACGCAATAAGAGGGAAATAACCAATTTAAAATGGCTTGTTTCACTGACTCGCTCCTTGCATTGCAATCGCCTTTTTAAACGTTATGATGAGCCTAAGTTTGGTAAAGGTTAGGCAAATATGCAAAATGAGTTAGTGTTATTACATGGTTGGGGAATGAATCAGGGCGTATGGCAGTTAGTACAGCCAGAACTTGAGTTTTTATATTCAGGAAGTGTACGTAGCCTTGACCTACCTGGGTTTGGTAATAGCCATGTTTGCCCAAGCCCTTATACTTTGCATGATGCAGCAGAAACTTTAAGTAAGCAGTTAAAGCCGAAGACCATTTTAATGGGGTGGTCGTTAGGTGGATTATTTGCACTTTATATTGCTAAGCATTGGCCTGAAAAAGTATCAAAAGTTATTTTAATTGCATCGACTCCTTTTTTTGCGGAGGCAGATAATTGGCCCGGAATAAAAGCGAATGTATTGGCGCAGTTTAAAGAGCAGTTAGTTAATCATCGAGAAAAAACAATAGAGCGCTTCTTAGCTATTCAAGCGATGGGTAGCGAGTCGGCGCGTGATGATATAAAGCTGCTTAAACAATTACTAAATCAGTACAGCGCACCACAAAGCGACGCCCTGAGCGCTGGTTTAGATATTTTACAAAACGACGATTTACGTGATTTATTTGCTCATTGCCCAGTACCTATCAAAGGAGTATTTGGCCGACTTGATGCCTTAGTGCCTTATAAAGCAATTAGTGAAATGTCAGTACTAAATACTGAGTTTGAATACGAAGTGCTAGATAAAGCGTCGCACGCGCCATTTATTTCTCATAAAAGTGAGTTTTTATCTGTCGTTAAATCAATGCTTTAAAATAGAGCTAAGAATAGCGCTGTTTAAAGCTTTATTTTGAGCAGAACCTGAGCGATAATTAAACAATGTTTATTTGGTGGAGGTTTTAATATGCCAATCGGATCTGTATTTAATAGTGGTGTAGAAGGGTTTAATCGAGCTAGCCAAGGTATTGAAAAGGCCAGTGCTGAGATTAACCGTGCCAGTATAGAACAGCAAGATGACGCACAATTAGCGCAGCAACGTCAGCTTACAGCAGCACGCCCTGAAGAAGCTATTACTGCACCTGTAGCACAGCCAGCTCGTGTTGATGAAGCGCTTGTTAACTTAAAAGTTGAAGAGTTTAATGCCAAGGCAAATACGCAATCAATTCAAACGGCCGATGATGTACTTGGCACGCTAATCGATATTAAAGTTTAGTATTATGAATATTGTCACGCCATTTCCGTCTATCAATATAAACACTGCAAATGTTTATACGGAAACTGCACGGCGTGACAACCAACTACGCGAAGTTATTCCTGCTCCCGCATCTAGTAGCGCAAGCAATACAGAAACCAAAGCGCAAAGTGATTCTGAAAAAGCAAAATTACCAGGCAGTAGCGATGGTGCGACGTATAACGCAACGGGAAAAATAGCAGACGAAAAGTCAGTTCAGCAGCGCGATGGAAACTCAGAAAACCCTGAGGGCTCTGAGGAAGAAAGTGAAGCAATTGAGAAAAAAGAATCTGAGCAAGAAGAGCTGCAATTAGAACAAGAACAACAACAAATTACAGAGCTAAAAGCACGAGATACTGAAGTACGAATACACGAGCAAGCGCACGCTTCTGTAGGTGGGCAACATGCTGGCTCGCCAAGCTATGAGTATCAACGTGGCCCAGATGGTACTAACTACGCAGTTGGCGGAGAAGTACAAATAGATGTGTCAGAAATTCCGGGTGACCCGCAAGCGACTATAGACAAAATGCAAACGGTACGCGCTGCCGCATTAGCGCCTGCAGAGCCTTCGGGAGCTGATCGCTCTATTGCTGCAGATGCTACGCAAAAGCTAGCAGCGGCTCAGGCTGAGCTTGCACAACCTGAAAAAGAAGACGACGAAGACGCAAAAAGTAAACTTGAAGCGTCATTCTCTAGCGATGAAAGCAGCGATACAAAAACAGCTAAAAGTGACGAGCAAACACGTGATGCCGATGTTGAGGCACGGGCGGGGCGTATTGCTAACTTTTATCAAATGGCTACATCGCCAGCGAGACAAAGTAGTTTTTCAGCGTTAAGTTAATAATTTAGTAAAACGTAACCACAAAAAAACCGCTTACGCGGTTTTTTTCGTTTTAGCTTAGCTGTACAAGTATTATTTTTTCACTTTAGCATTAGCGAACGCATCGGCAAATGCATTACCCATTAACGCATTACCGTTGTCACGTTTAGGCTTTGCAGCGCGAGGTTGCGAATTATTAGCACGTGCTTGTGGTTTTTGCGTAGCTGGCGCTGCTGACTTATTACTTGTGTCAATGTCGTCATCTAAGCGCATAGTAAAGCTTATACGTTTACGTGCAGCGTCTACTTCAACAACTTTAACCTTTACAATATCACCAGCTTTAACAACTTCACGCGGATCTGATATAAATTTATTCGTGATTGCTGAAATATGCACTAAACCATCTTGGTGAACACCTACATCAACAAACGCACCAAAATTAGCAACGTTTGAAACCACGCCTTCTAAAATCATACCTGGTTTTAGGTCACTAATTTTTTCAACACCGGCTTTAAACTCAGCTGTTTTAAATTCAGGACGAGGATCTCGACCTGGTTTATCAAGCTCAGTAATAATGTCGGTAACGGTTGGTAAGCCAAACTTTTCGTCAGTGTAATCGTTAGCAGCAAGTTTAGTTAAAAAGTCGCTGTTACCAATTAGGTTACTGACATCTACGCTATTGCGTTCACAAATACGTTTAACAACAGGGTAAGCTTCAGGGTGAACTGATGAGTTATCTAGAGGATCGCTACCATTGTTAATACGTAAAAAACCAGCCGCTTGTTCAAATGCTTTTGGCCCTAAACGCTCAACCTTTTTAAGCTCACTACGTTTAGTAAATGTGCCGTTAGCATCGCGATAATTAACGATATTTTGCGCTAATGTTTTGTTCAAACCAGATACGCGTGTAAGTAGCGGTACCGATGCCATGTTTAAATCTACGCCTACTGAGTTTACACAGTCTTCAACAACTGAAATAAGACTTTGGCCTAATTGGCTTTGCGATACATCGTGTTGGTATTGGCCAACACCAATTGATTTTGGCTCAATTTTAACAAGTTCAGCAAGAGGATCTTGAAGGCGGCGCGCAATAGAGACAGCCCCTCGTATAGAAACATCTAAATCTGGGAATTCATTAGCTGCAAATTCAGAAGCTGAGTAAACCGATGCACCCGCTTCGCTAACCATAATTTTACTAAGCTTAAGTTCGCTGTTTGCTTTCATAAGCTCAGCAACCAACTTATCTGATTCGCGTGATGCAGTACCGTTACCAATCGCAATTAGCTCAACTTTATGCTGACGACAAAGTTGCTCTAACGTACGCACTGATTTATCCCAATGATTTTGTGGTGCATGAGGGAAAATAGTTTGTGTAGCTAGTAATTTACCTGTGCTATCAACAACGGCAATCTTACAGCCAGTACGAAGGCCTGGATCAAGACCTAAAGTAGTACGAGGGCCTGCAGGTGCTGCCATTAATAAATCTTTTAAGTTTTTAGCAAATACGTCGATTGCACCAGCTTCTGCTTTTTCGCGCATTGCTGCAAAAAATTCATTCTCTAGGTGTAATCCTAACTTAATTTTCCACGCCCATTGCACAACGTTTAATAACCAAGGACTTGCCGCTTTATATTTAATATCTAAACGGTAATGGTCAGCAATCATGTTGGCACATAGTTGCGCTGAATTTTCAGCGCTAGGCTCTGGATTAACATTTAACTGAAGTACACCTTCATTTCGGGCTCTAAGCATAGCAAGCGCACGGTGAGAAGGTACTTTTTTGAGAAGTTCTTGATGCTCGAAGTAGTCACGGTATTTTGCACCCGCTTGCTCTTGGCCTTTAATTACAGTGCTTTCAATTGCGCCGTTTTGGCTTATGTGACTTCTAAATTTAGCAAGTAATTTTGCGTCTTCAGCAAAGCGCTCCATCAAGATAAATTTAGCGCCTTCGAGTACAGCTTTTGTATCTGCAAAGCCTTTTTCAGCACTTACAAATTGATCTGCTTGTTGCTCTGGGTCAAGGTTAGCATCTTTAAATAGTGCATCTGCAAGTGGCTCTAAACCTGCTTCAATTGCTATTTGGCCTTTAGTACGGCGCTTAGCTTTGTAAGGTAGGTATAAATCTTCAAGTTCAGTTTTACTTTGTGCATTAGTTATATCGGCACTTAGCTCTGGCGTTAATTTATTTTGCGATTCGATGGTCGATAAAATAAAACTACGGCGCTCTTCTAGTTCACGTAAATACGATAAACGCTGCTCTAAAAGGCGTAATTGGGTGTCGTCTAGGCCGCCGGTAACTTCTTTTCTGTAGCGGGCAATAAAAGGAACAGTTGCGCCTTCATCAAGTAATTTTGTAGCTGCAACAACCTGTTGCTGCTGTGCGTTTAACTCACCGGCTAAACGTGCAGAGATATCGCTCATGCAAAAACCTTTTTATACAATAAAATAAGACCAGAAGCGTGTTACTGGCGCCGTTAATTGCTTGAATAATATCACAGGAGGTAGTAATAAAAAGCTCTTAAAGCAAGCTATTTCACTTGCTTTAAGATGGTTGGGAGGGGAGTAAATCAATTCAACTAAAAGAGCGCCCTAGTGAGGATGCTCAATGTTTTCTAATACTTCACTGAAAGAGTGAGCAATAGGGCTAATATGTAGTGGAATATGTAATGTTTTAGCTATTTGGCGAGCTGAAATTAAACCACAAATTTCGCTACTTGCTGTTGTTACTAATAAAAACATTACACCTTGATGCTCCATTGTTTGCAGCGCATCACCAATGCATGCATAGCTTAAGCTTTGCATGCTTACACCTGTAAGTCGGCTAATTGGCGTCATAATATCGCGCAAGCTTACTTCACTTCGTGGGGTATTTAAACGCTCTGCAATAATAGTAATTTTAGAGCTTTGTAAATCGGCGCTAGAAACAAGACCAATCAATTTTTGGTTCTCGTCGGTTACTAAAACAAAATCAGATTGTTGTGCACTAACTTGTTTAAGTGCATCTGTAATCGTTGTTGTATGCTCTGCACGAATGGGCGTTTTTTGAGTAAAGTTATTTACCATTTTTAGCGCTGGAGATGATAAATCAATCAATGGTTGGTCATCTGCAAATGTGCTTGCAATAACGCCGTGAGAAACATTTTGAGTACGTAATTCTTTAAAGTTAGACATAGTAGTCACCTTAGTAATTATAAAATTTAATTAAGTTGTAAAATAATGAATTAAATTAAATAGCTAGGTGGTCCGCGTTGGTACGCAGTGCTAAAAGGTCTGTTTAGGTTGGTGCTCTTATAAAAAGAATCTACGACATTAGGAAGTGGTTGAGGCGACCTAAAGGTAATAGTATTAACGTGAGAGTCTACGTCAAAATCGAGGTTTGCTTGGTCAGGAATGTCACAAGCAATAAAGTGATTAGATAGTTTAGCGTTATCAAGGTTTACTTCAGTGTTACTGGCATGCAGCGTCAAACTTACACTCATTAAAAGTGCAAACAATACGGCATTATTTAATATGCGCTGTACTATGTTTGACATAACCACGACCTTAATTAACTGCTTTCAAATTAAACAAATCAACTTGAATAATTCAGTTATAGCTTATTGGTTTAATTTACACAATCAAAAGTTAACATGATCTGAATCAAAACTTTTTATTTCCTTTTTTGGTAATCGATACTGTTTACATACCACTGTTTTTTACCCTGAGGAGTAGGTACCTCAAAATCGTCATCTACTTGTTTTTTAATCAGCGCCCGCGCCATAGGTGAGTCTATCGATATGTAATCTTTTCGGTCGTAAATTTCATCAGGTCCGACAATTCTGAATTTTTTAGTTTCACCTTCTTCGTTTTCAATTTCGACCCATGCACCAAAAAACACTTTTCCATCTTGAACGGGAGAGTAGTCGATGATTTTTAAATCAGGTATGCGTTTGCGTAAATAGCGTACACGACGGTCAATTTGGCGTAACAAACGCTTGTTATATTGATAGTCTGCGTTCTCAGAGCGATCTCCGAGGCTGGCTGCCCAGCTAACTATTTTTGTTACTTCTGGGCGTTTAACGTTCCATAGTTGGTCGTGTTCTTGTTGTAATTGTAAGTAACCTTCGCGGGTGACTAAATTTGTTTTCATGGTGAATTCTTTATTAGCTCTAATGGTGTGCACGTTATTAAATTTGCCAAAACTTGTCGAGCGTAAAATGTAATAAAGTACGAGTAAGTAAGCTTTGAAATGTTCAGTAACAATCTAAGCAAGTAATTAGTTTTTGATTATTAAGTTTTTCATTTATATTAACTAGTAATTGGATATAAAAATAAGAAAGAGATTATGGGACACGAAACCACAAAAGTATTAGTTGTTGATGACGATATGCGCTTACGCAGTTTGCTTGAACGTTATTTAGTAGAGCAAGGCTTTATTGTTAGAACCGCAGGAAACTCGGAGCAAATGGATAGACTCCTAGAGCGAGAAAACTTTCACTTAATGGTTCTCGATTTAATGCTCCCAGGCGAGGATGGCTTATCTATTTGCCGCCGTCTACGCCAAAAAGAAAATGAAATTCCTATTGTTATGCTTACTGCAAAGGGCGACGAAGTAGATCGCATTATTGGCCTTGAACTTGGCGCTGACGATTACATTCCAAAACCATTTAATCCACGAGAGCTACTTGCTCGCATAAAAGCCATTTTACGTCGCCGCGCAAAAGAAGTGCCAGGCGCACCTGCTGCTGAAGAAAACTTAATCGCTTTTGGTAAATTTACGCTTAATTTAGCAACGCGCGAAATGAATGAAGGGGATAAAACAATATCGCTTACCAGTGGTGAGTTTGCAGTGCTTAAAGCGCTTGTTTCGCATCCACGTGAGCCACTTAGCCGCGATAAGCTAATGAACTTAGCGCGTGGCCGCGATTACAGTGCGCTTGAGCGAAGCATTGATGTGCAAGTGTCGAGACTTCGCCGCATGATCGAAGTAGATGCTGCCAATCCACGATATATTCAAACCGTTTGGGGTTTGGGGTATGTGTTTGTTCCCGACGGTGAAAAGTAATATTTATGGGCATGTTTCCGCGCAGTGCTTTTGGACAAACTGTTTTTTTAGTGGCGGCTCTGCTGCTCATAAATCAAATAGTGTCTTATGTTACGGTTAGTTTTTATGTTGTAAAACCAACCATTGAGCAGGTTAACTTGATGCTTGCTAAGCAAATTAAAACAGTATTCATTGACTGGGAAGATGGCGTTGAAATAAACGACGAAGTATCTGCAAAGTTTTTTGAAATTACTGGTATTGAAGTCATGACGCAGCGCGAAGCAATGCGCCAAGGGCTTGGGCAAAGCCGCGAATATTCTATGCTATCGCGCAGCATGACTGAGCAACTTGGTGGTTATTCTCGTGTACGTATTAGCCAAACTGATCCGTTGATTTATTGGGTTGAAGCACCGCAAGCGCCAGGTTATTGGGTGAAAGTACCGCTTAAAGGCTTTAAAGAGAACAACTTAGAGTTTTTAACTTTTTACTTATCAAGTATTGGCTTTTTAAGTGTGCTGGGTGGGTGGTTGTTTGCAAGGCACCTTAATAGACCATTAAAAGCACTGCAACAAGCTGCAGTGAAAGTGGGTAAAGGCGACTTTTCTACCAAGTTAGAAGAACAAGGCTCAACAGAAGTAATAGAAGTAACGCGCGCGTTTAACCAAATGTCGCGCGGAATTGCCGCACTTGAAAACGACCGCCGTTTACTAATGGCCGGTGTATCTCATGATTTACGTACGCCGCTTACGCGTATCCGTTTAGCCACCGAAATGATGGTTGATGAAGATGATTATCTTCGTGAAGGTATTATTTACGATATAGAAGACATGAACGGGATTATTGATCAGTTTATTGAGTATCTACGCCACCATAAACGTGAAGAACTAAGTTGCGAAGATATCAATGCTTTAGTTGCCGAGGTTGTCAATTCTGAGCTTCAGCATCAACGTACTATTACGTTTAAAAGTAATCCAAATATAGGCAATATACCGTTAAGCTCTGTGGCTATTAAACGTGTAATTACCAACATGATTGGTAATGCGCTGCGTTATTCTGAGGGCGATATTGAAGTACTTAGCTACTTTAATTCAAACAAAAAATATGTAGTTATCGCTGTAAACGATAGTGGCCCCGGCATTCCTGAAAACGAATTAGAGTCTGTTTTTGAGCCCTTTAAACAAGGCGATGCAGCTCGCGGAAGTGAAGGCAGTGGTTTAGGCCTTGCTATTATTAAACGCATTGTTGATATGCACGACGGTAAAGTAAAGCTAGAAAACCGCCCAGAAGGCGGTTTAAGTGCACAAGTATATTTGCCAATAAAGGTATCAACCCCTGCATAGTAAATGCAGGGGCTTTATTATATTAAAGTGCTTTAAAACGAATAGCTGTACCGCCACTAGTGGCTAATTTAAGCGTTAGTTTATCGTTTGCAGTTACAACACGTTTTTCGATAGCTAGATCGTACGGATTATTTTTCCACTCTGCGCTTTTACCATCTTTATAAATTTGTGCTTCAAATTTTTTGCCTTGCTCTAAAAAGTCGAGTTTCACCTCAATAGTTCTGGCTTGTTCGTCAGTAACAGCGCCTAGGTACCAATCATTTCCTGAGTATTTAGTGCTTTTACGTTCTTTACGAGCGAATACAATAAAGTCGCCTACTTCACCATCAATAGCAATACTTTGCTGCCAATCTGTTGGTACGTCTTGAATGAATTGAAACGCATCGGGCTTAGCCAAATAGTTTTTAGGTAAGTCGGCAGCCATTTGAATTGGGCTATACAAAACAACATAAAGTGCAAGTTGTTTGGCAAGTGTAGTTTGTGGGCGGTTTGTATCGCCTCCTAAACCATTAAAGCTCATATCAAAAATACCTGGCGTAAAGTCCATTGGTCCTGCAAGCATGCGGGTAAAAGCAAGCATTGGTACATGCTCTGGTGGATTAGGTGGTGAACCCCATGCATTATATTCTTGTCCGCGTGCACCTTCGCGCGCAATCCAGTTTGGATAAGTACGGCGCAGGCCTGTATCTTTAATTGGCTCGTGAGTATTAATGCTAATTTTATGCTTAGCCGCAAGTTTTACGTTATAAAGGTATTCGTTAACCATAAACTGGCCGTCATGCCATTCGTGGCGAGCAATACCGTTTTTGTCTATACGTTTTATATTTCCGCCATCGGCTACATAACCTGTTTTTACTTGGCTTACGTTTGATTTTTCGTAAAGGGCAAAAGCATCTTCCATTTGGTCACGGTAGTTGCTTACATTGCCTGATGTTTCATGGTGGCCAATGAGCTGTACGCCTTTTTCTTTGCCGTATTGAGTCAGTGCTGCTATATCAAAGTCGTCGTACGGTTTGGTAAAGTTAAATACATCGCCATTAAAATACCAATCGCCATCCCAACCAATATTCCAGCCTTCAACGAGTACGCCATCAAAACCATACTGCGCTGCAAAATCCATATAGTATTTTGTGGTTTGCGTAGTGGCGCCGTGTTTTTTACCGCTACCCCAAGTTTGCGTGTTTATATGCATACCCCACCAAATACCCACGTATTTGCCAGGCTTAACCCACGACACGTCACCGAGTTTATTAGGCTCGTTTAGGTTTAGTATTATATCTGAATTAACTAAGCCAACAGCGCTGTCGGCTATTTGAATGGTGCGCCATGGTGTTTTAAAAGCACCTTGTTTTTTAACTGCAACACCATCTGACCACGGTGTTAAATCGGCAGTGAACGTACCAGAGCGGCGTTGATTAAGCACCATGCCTGCGTAATCAACAAGTGCGGCTTCATGAATACTAATATGAGTACCGTCACTTGTTTTAAACGTAAATGGTGTGTGAGCTAGTGGAGCTTCGTTAAGTGGGGTAGTGTTGTAAACATATTCGTAGCGGTTCCAGCCACGAGCAGGTATCCACCATGCTGTTGCATCATGGCTATTGTTTATTGCAAATTCAGTTAACTCTTTGGTGATTTCTGTATGTTCGAACCCGGCTTGTTGTGGTACTTCGTATCTAAAACCTACACCACTATCAAATGCTTTAAATCGAATAGTGTAGGTACCTTTATTTGGCTCGTTTTTTGTAAAGGTAACGGCTACTTCGTTATATTCGTCAACAACGTTTTGGCGTTCGCCCCAGGGTTGTTGCCACTGCGAGTTAACGCTTTGTTGTTCAATGCTTTTAATTTTAAAGCCATCGCTAAAAGCTGCTTGTGTTTTAAATTCAAACCCCAGTAAAGATTTGTTTATAACCGCTTTGTTTTTAAATTTTATTGCGTAGCTTGGCGTGTTGTTTTCGTCAGAGATGCTTACTGTTATTTGTGTGTCTGGCGATTTTAGCTCTACGGTTTGTCCGTAGCTATTACTAGCAAAGGCTAAAAGCACAAGTGCTGGTATTCTCATGGTGTGTCCTTAGATGAGTCGGTGGTGACATTTAAGGATAATGACTGTTGATGATTAATACGACTGCTTACATACGTATTCAATGTTTTAAAAAATAGAAAGAATTTGGTGGCTTAATCGGTCTATAATGTAAACAAATTGATAATAGCGACAAGAAAATGATAAAAAGCTTACTTTATGTATTTTTACTAAGTGTTAGTACTGGAGTTTTTGCAGCAAATATTACAATTAAAAATGCTAATAATGACCCATTACCTAATGCTGTTGTATGGCTAACTGCAGGAGACACCTCTAGCGTTATTCCTCCAGAAGCACCTTATGCGATGACCCAGAAAAATCGAGAATTTAAGCCGCGTATTTTAGTTGTCCCACAAAATGCAAAGGTAGAGTTTCCGAATGCGGACTCAATCATGCATCATGTTTATTCATTTTCTAAAGCCAAAACGTTCGAATTAAAGCTATATAAGGAGCACCCAAAAGCGCCCATTACTTTTGATCAAACGGGTGTTGTTGAGCTTGGCTGTAATATTCATGATTGGATGTTAGGTTATATTGTGGTGGTAGATAGTACTATTTTTGCAATCACTGATGAAAACGGGAATGTTGATTTAAATGCCAATGCAGGCGAATACACGTTAAGTGTTTGGCATTCTGGATTTAGTGATATTAGTAAGGTTGAATCTCAAACTATTACTGTGGCTACTAACCCGATCACTTATAAAGTAAAGCAGGAAATTGCGGAGCAAATTGACTTTGCTACGGATGAATTTGATGACTATTAATCGCTTAATGAGGCTGGCATTTTTAGCCGGTGCTTTATGTTTTAGTAATGCATTGTATGCACAAGTAAAAGGCTTGATACAAATTAGAGCCGTGCAGGGGGACGATATACGTAGCTTCCAAGAGGGCGGCCTTGGGCTATATCGGCACGATACTAAAAGCGACGAACTTATTTTATCCCAAGGTATTTTAGATTTTAATGTTGATTTAGCATCTAGTTGGTCGGCTCATGGGGTGTTAAATGCGAATCAAGATCCTGACGTTGGCCTTGGTTTTACGCAGGCTTATATAAAGTATCAGCCACTATCTAACAGCAACTATAAATGGCACATGCGCGTGGGGGGCTTTTACCCACTTATGTCGCTTGAAAACCCTGATATAGGGTGGACTTCTCCTTATAACTATACAAACTCAGCTATTAATAGCTGGATTGGCGAGGAAGTACGCACTGTTGGCGCAGAGGTAACTATTAAGCGCCCAGCAAAACGTTTTAACAGCGCTCATAGCTTTAGTTTTGTAGGTGCTACATTTAAAGGCAATGACCCTGCAGGTACTTTACTTGCGTGGCGTGGTTTTGCATTACACGATAGACAAACTACATTTAACGAAAGTGTTAAATTTGCGCCTATAGCGGCATTAAATGCATACGAATTACGTTGGCAGGCTAATCAGGTTTTACCGTTTGAAGAAGTAGACGGGCGTTTTGGCTATTACGCTGGCGTACATTGGGATTACTTAAAAAAATCACAATTTCGAATTTATTATTACAACAATAATGGCGACCCAACCACACTTAATATTAGTACGGGGCAGTATGCTTGGGATACTCGCTTTACAAGCGCCGCTTGGCTTTATAAGTTTAATAGTAAAACACGTTTAATAGCACAGGTACTTAATGGTAAAACTGAAATGGGCAGTAACGCATTAATTGATAATGCTTTTTATAGCCATTATTTAATGCTGAGCCATAAAGAAGGCAAACATCGAGTTTCAGTACGTTATGATTATTTTAAAGTTACTGACAACGACACAACCGCGTTTGACCCTAATGCAAGTAATGGGGAAGGCTTAACCGCAACATGGCGCTACCAGCTCACTAATAAACTACAAATAGGGGTTGAAGGTTCTGCACTTAAAAGTGTTGCAAAAAATAGAGAGCCAATTGGATTTAATGAACGAATCTCGCAGCAGCAAATAATGCTAAATGCGCAATGGCGTTTTTAAAAGTATAAAAAAGGGAGCATTTAAATGCTCCCTTTTTAGTTTAATAAAATTGGTATAGNTAGATTATACCAACCTGCATAAATCTTTGATCAATTTAACGAATTAAATTGCACTATAACGTCGTTAAAAATTTTTTATTTAGAACAACTAGATACAAAAATTTTTGCCTAGTTCTAGCGTAATTTTCTTAACGTTAAATAGACCCTATATATAAGCAGATTGGTATTATTTTTTATCGAATGCGCGTTTCATGTAGTTAGGTGTAGCGAGTGCACCATGGTGAATACCGTTGTTATAGTACTCGCTGTGCTGTGCAATATTTGCAGCAGCGTCTTCTCTAAAACCGTCAAATGCTTGTGATTTACGCGCAAGTGTTACTGACCATAAGCCGCTTGGGTAAATTGGTTGTGGGAATGGCAGTGTTTGTAAATCCTTAAAGCCTACGCTTAGCATTGCTTCGCGCATTTCAACTAATAATGGCATGTGCATAAGTGGCGATTCACTTTGTTGTACTAAAATACCACCTGGGCGCAGTGCATCTAAACAGCTTGTGTAAAACGCATGGTTAAATAAACCCTCACCTGGACCTACCGGATCTGTGCCATCAACAATCACTACGTCGATAGATTCGCCAGCGGCTTCGCGCATGTATTTAATACCGTCGTCAAACATAACCGTTGCACGGGCGTCGTTATTAGATTCACAAAGCTCTGGGAAGTATTTTAACGACATTTGCGTTACTACTTCGTCGATATCTATTTGCGTTACAGTTTCTACGCCTGGGTGTTTTAATACTTCGCGTAAAGTACCGCAGTCGCCGCCGCCAATAATAACGACGTTTTTAGGGTTTGGATGCGCTAAAAGTGCAGGGTGGCTGATCATCTCATGATAAAAGAAGTTTTCGCGGGTTGTTACCATAGTACACCCGTCGATGATCATTAAATTACCAAAGTCTGTGGTTTCAAACATTTCTACCTTTTGAAAAGGAGACTGTTTTTCATCTAACTTTTTATTAATACGTAATGAAAATGCGCTGCCATCGCGGTCGCTAATTTCAGTAAACCACTTACTTTGATCTAAATTTGCCATAGTTACTATTACACTTTTTAGGTTGAGTATGAAAAAGGGGCAATTCTGCCAGTGCTTGGCGTTTTGCTCAATGACATTTTAACTGATTTGACGAATAAAGTTAGTTAGGAGTGAGTGAAAGTTCAATTTTTGTTAGCCTAGTGGATAGTGACGTATTAAAATGCGCCTTTATACCTAATTGACTAAAGAAGAGTTGCCATGACCTGGGGTTTAGAAACAGCACGCGCCACTTATAACGTTGCTCATTGGAGTGATGGTTATTTTGATATTAACGCACAAGGCGAACTGGTGGCTTACCCAGATGGCGACCAAACAAAACCGGCCATTTCTTTAACGCAATTAACTGAGCAGTTTAAGCAACAAGGTTTAACGTTGCCGGTTTTAGTACGCTTTACCGATATTTTAAAAAATCGTGTAGACACCCTTACTAACGCGTTTACGCAAGCGCGAGCAAATCGTGAATATAGCGGTAAATACACCTGTGTTTACCCAATAAAAGTAAATCAGCAGCGCTCCGTAGTAAGTAAACTATTAGCGCATCCAAGCGGGCTTGTTGGCCTAGAAGCAGGCTCAAAGCCAGAACTTATGGCTATTTTGGGCGTAGCAAAAGAGCCAATCACTATTGTGTGTAACGGCTATAAAGACAGTGAGTTTTTACGCTTAGCATGTATTGGTCAAGCTATGGGCCACAGCGTAAAAATTGTGGTAGAGAAGCTTTCAGAACTGACCACACTACTTGAAGAAATAGACAACCTAGGCATTGAACCGGCTATTGGTATTCGCATTCGCCTAAACTCAGTAGGCAAAGGCAAGTGGCAAAACACGGGCGGCGAAAAAGGCAAGTTTGGTTTAACAGCAGGCCAAGTACTAAGTGCTGTTGAAGTGCTTAAAAAGCATAATAAACTGCACTTAATGCAAATGGTGCATTTTCATATTGGTTCTCAAATTGCCAACATTCGTGATATTCACCGTGCTTTACGTGAATGTGCACGCCACTTTGCTGAGCTTACACAATTAAACGTACCGTTAAATACCGTTGATGTGGGCGGCGGCTTAGGCGTTGATTACGAGGGCTCTGGCTCGCGTAGTGCGTGTTCAATGAATTACACCGTAGAAGAGTATGCGCGTAACGTAGTGAATGCATTTGCAGAAGTGTGCGATCAGCATAACCTTACGCATCCGGCCATTATCACCGAGTCGGGGCGTGCTTTAACTGCTCACCATGCGGTATTAATTACCGACGTAATTGACGTAGAAAAAGCGCCTAATCATTTAAATCCAGAGCCACCGCTTGAAAATAGCGCATTAGTGCTTGATGAAATGTGGCAGTGTTTACAGCGTTTGAACCCGCGTATGGCACTGGAGATTTATCACGACGCTATGCACTTATTTAGCGAAGCGCACGATCAGTACGTGCATGGCTTAGTAAGCATGCTAGAGTGGGCGAAAATAGAGCAGCTTTACTTTACTATTTTACATCGTGTGCGGGCATCACTTAGTAATAACGCGCGCGCGCACCGTGAAGTACTCGACGATTTAAACGAAAAACTTGCAGATAAACTGTTCGTTAACTTTTCATTATTTCAGTCGTTGCCTGATGTATGGGGTATTCAGCAGTTGTTTCCGGTGATGCCAATCGAAAATTTAACTCAGCCACTTACTCAGCGCGCGATTATTCAAGATATTACCTGCGATTCTGACGGGCAAATTCGTGAATACGTTGAAGGCGCAGGTATCGAAACCAGCCTACCAATACCAGAATATAAGCATGGCGAGCAATACCACATTGCTATGTTTATGGTAGGTGCATATCAAGAAATTTTAGGCGATTTACATAACCTATTTGGTGACACTGATTCAGTGCATGTAGAGCTTAACGATGAAGGTTATGTGTTAACCAATGCCATAAAAGGTGATAGCGTTAAGGATGTATTAAAGTTTGTTGACTATGATAGCGCCATTTTAGCTGACAACTTTGCGTACCAAGTTAATAAACTTGATGTATCGACGCAGTGTAAAGAAGGTTATTTAGCTGAGCTTAATGCAGGCCTTGAAGGCTATACCTATTTTGAAGATTAATTTGTAAGCAACTGAAAGCGCAGTATTAGTGGCTGCGCAATGTTTAAAGGAATGGAAGTAATGTCAGTTATTCGCAGTGTATTTAGTATTGTTTTTTACACAATAAACACACTTTTTTGGTTTGTGCCTATTTTTGTTTGTGGGCTTATAAAGCTTATCCCTATTAAGCCTCTACAAAAGCTTATGAGCTGGGCAGCTAAGCAATTTGCAACTATTTGGGTTACCTTTAATAGCTTAAATCAAGCGTTATTTACGCCAACTAAACTTAATGTAACTGGCCTTGAAGACCTTAAACTAAAAGATTGGTACCTAGTAATTGCAAATCACCAAAGCTGGGTCGATATTTTAGTATTGCAGCGCGTGTTTAACCGTAAAATTCCATTTTTAAACTTCTTTTTAAAGAAAGAGCTTATTTACGTGCCTATTTTAGGTTTGTGTTGGTGGGCGCTTGATTTTCCGTTTATGACTCGCACGAGTAAAAGCCAATTAAAAAAGAATCCAAAGCTGCGTGGCAAAGATTTAGAAACCACACGTAAAGCCTGCGAAAAATTTAAAGAGATGCCAGTAAGTGTGGTTAACTTTGTAGAAGGCACTCGTTTTACTACGCAAAAGCATGAGCGCCAAAATAGCCCGTTCCCACATTTATTAAAACCAAAAGCGGGCGGTATTGCTTTTGTAATGCAAGCAATGGGCGAGCAAATTACTAAAGTGGTTAACGTCACCATTCATTACCCAGATGGTATTCCTACTTTTATGGATTTTGCTGGTGGTAAGGTAAAAAATATCAACGTACACGTGGAAGTAAGGCCGGTAAGCGAAGAGCTTATTGGTGACTACACAGGTGATTCTGAATTTAGAGTTCGCTTTCAAAGCGAGTTAAACCGCTTATGGGAAAACAAAGAGCAAACACTACAATCGCTCGAAAAAAACCATAAGTAAAAGGTAAAAATATGAGCTTACAGTTATGCTAAAAAAGTGGTTACCAAATTGGCTTAACGGCTTAATTGTAGGCTGCGTATTGTTTTCTAATGTAATGCTTTTTGGCTCGCTAGTATTTGTACTGGGTCTTATTAAGTTATTACTGCCTTTGCCTGTGGTTAACTCTATATTACACAGCGCTTACCGAGGTTGGTGTAACGGCAACCGTTTAGGGCTTTGGTTAGGTTGCCCTAACATTGTGGTTGATATAAGTGGCGACTTAAACTCAAAAAGTTGGTATTTACTTATTTGTAACCACGCGAGTTGGTTAGATATAACTGTACTTAGCTCATTACATGCATTGCCTGCCCCTAAGTTCTTTTTAAAAGACGGGTTAAAATACATGCCTTTTATTGGCACTGGTGCGTGGGCTATGGGTATGCCGTTTATGAAACGGGTAAGCAAAGCGCAGCTTGCTAAAAATCCAAAGTTGAAAGGGTTGGATGTAGAGCGCACGAAGCGTAGCTGTCGTAATTTTCGTCATCATCCTACTACCATCATTAATTTTGTTGAAGGTACACGCTATACGCCAGCCAAACATAATCTGCAACAAAGTCCTTTTAAACATTTATTAAAGCCCAAAGCGGGCGGCATTGCTTTTGCGCTTGAAGTATTAGCCGATCAATTTGATGCCATGCTTAATACAAGTTTAGTATATAGCGGTAAGACAGATCACGTTTGTCGTAACTTGCTAAAAGGTGAGCTAGATTCTATTTATGTTTCAATAGACGTAACGCCCATTAATGACAATATGCAGGGCAGCTATCAAAGCGATGACGTATTTAAAGTTAATTTTCAACATTATGTGAATGAGCTATGGGTTGCTAAAGATCAGCAGCTTGCCGACATTTATGCTCAACAAGATTTACCTGAACCACAAATCAGTAAGGAAATTGAAACACTATGACCAACACCCATCTTCAGGAATTAATTGCTCCTTGGTTTGAAAAAGTACCCGACGCGGATTTTCTTAGCTCAATTACCGCAGTCTCAATAGGAATATTCTCTTTATTAATTGTTTACTTATTTACTCGTAGATTAATGTTACCTGGCATTCAAAAAATAGTGACGAGGCTTTCTCCTGAGCGAATTGGTGCGCTTTCTCCTATGCTTAATAAGCTAAATAAGCGTATTGCCGGAATGCTGTGCTGCGTATTGTTTTTAGCTACGTTTGATAGCGTATACCCAGTTAATGAAATTGCAGGAGAAATACTAAAAACGATAGGACAAGCTTTGCTTATTATTTATGCTGGTTTTATTTTTAGCAGTATTGTGAGCATTGCGGGTACTATTTATAACCAGTTAGAGTTTGCCCGCGAGGTCCCTATTCAGGGCTTAATTCAGGTTGTTAAGCTAATAACCTTTATTGTGTGTGCAATTTTAATTGTGAGCATTTTTCTTGAGAAGTCACCTACTTATATTCTCTCTGGCTTTGGTGCTATTGCTGCTGTTACGTTGTTAGTATTTAAAGACACTATTTTAGGCTTTGTAGCCAGTATTCAAATAGCAGCAAATCGCCTAGTAACCTATGGTGATTGGATTCAAGTAGAAAATTACGGCGCCGATGGCGAAGTAATTGATTTGGGTTTAAATACTGTAAAGGTACGTAACTGGGATAACACCATAACAACTATTCCAACTTATATGCTAGTTGCGGGTTCGTTTAAAAACTGGCGCGGGATGCAAGAGTCGGGCGGTAGACGTATTAAACGCTCACTCAATATTGATATGCACAGCATTTGTTTAGTGGGTGATGAGTTTAGAAAGCAAATCGATGCGGCTATTCCGCTGCACGACTATATTCGAGTGACGACATTACCTGCTCAGGTTTCTAATTTAGGGTTATTTCGTCGCTATGCGGAAGGCTATTTAAAGCAGCACAGTAAAATTAATACGTCGCTTACGTTAATGGTACGAGAGCTACAACCACTAAACCATGGTTTACCTATTGAGTTTTATTGCTTTAGTGAAGACAAACGCTGGATTTCGTACGAGCATTTACAAGCCGAAATAATGGACCATTTACTTGCGGTATTACCCGTGTTTGGGCTTAGAGCGTATCAAAGTGTAAGTGGGCAATTAAGCCCACCGAGTGAGCAACAAACAGATAAGCCAACATTTAGAGTGATGGCAAATAGTGTTGTAAAAGACCCACAGCAATAAATAAAGCTAAGAGCCACCAAATAGGTGGCTTTTTAAATCGCAGCCATGCAAATGTAATTATTACTAACGCAACTTGCCAAAGGTTATGCACCGCTGATGTCCAAATTGGCGAATACAGTGCAGCCGCTAAAAAACCGACTACCGCGGCATTAAGCGCTGCTATTGAGCTTGCAAAGCGTGGCTTACTTGCCAAGTTAATCCAGCTCTTCTGAAATGCCAAAATAAGTAAAAAACCAGGCATAAATATAAGCAGTGTAGCTATAAGAGCACCCACTAAAGGTTGTTCTGTAGTAAGTTGTGCGCCTAAGTAAGTAGCAATAGTAAACATAGGCCCAGGCACTGCTTGTGCACTCGCGTAAGCACTTAAAAACTGATCATCACTCAATGCTGGCACGCCAGCTTGAAGTACCGGCAGTACTACGTGTCCGCCGCCAAACACCATTGCACCCGCTTGGTAAAAAGGGGTAAACAAATCAAACTTATGCCCTAGTGGAATAAAGCTAACACCAAGTAAGATCGCAAATAACCCCAGTGCAATCCAGTTAATATTACTTTTTGTACTGCTAACATTTTCTGTGGCTGTACCCAGTTTTAATAAAGGCCATATAGCACCTATTGTTGCAGCGGTTATTAAAATAGCGATTTGAGTACCCATCATTGGAAATAACACCAAAGCAAGCGTACTCATTACAGCAAGTAACTTAAGCGCAGCACTTGTACAAAAGCTTTTAGCCATACTAAGTGTTGCATCAGCAACTATAACAACGGCAAATAACTTTAAGCCCGCAATAATAGCAAAGTAAACAGCGTCAAACTGATGAGCACTCACCGCAAGTAGCACCATTATTAAAAACGAAGGCAGAGTAAAACCTACAAAGGCAGCTATACCGCCCAGTACTCCAGCACGCTCAACACCAATAGCAAAACTAACTTGGCTAGAGCCCGGCCCAGGCAGTGCTTGGCTTAAACTAATAAGTTGTGCGTAACGCGTGTTAGTTAACCAATTTAACGAGTCTACAAAGTGGCGTTTAAAATAACCTAAATGCGCAGCAGGGCCGCCAAAGCTCATACACCCTAGTAAAAAAAACTGTCTAAAAATAGCAATTAACATTGCGCCAATATCCTTTGTAAAATTCATTAAATTGTCACAGCGTAGTATGACATTTTTATTAAAATGGCACATTAGTTTGAGGTCTGTTTAACAATCAAGCAAGATGCGTTGCTTTTAACACTCTCTTCATAGTTTGTTCATACATGTATTTGCATACTCTTGCTAAATTCTTAATGAATAGGGTATCACCATGACTTTAACTAAATCACTTTTAAGCGTAACCGTAGTAGCTGTATTACTTTCTGGTTGTGAAATGAATAACACAGGTAAAGGAGCCGCTATAGGCGCCGCAGCCGGAGGTGTATTAGGTAAGGCTACGGGTAATCATAAAGATAAACGTATTTTTATTGGTGCAGCTATTGGTGCACTGGCGGGCGCTGCTGTTGGCGACTACATGGATAAGCAAGAAGAAGCATTTCGTGATGAGTTAGCGGGTTCAGGTGTTGAAGTAGTGCGTGAAGGCGATAACTTACGTTTAGTAATGCCATCAAACATTACGTTTGCGACTGCTCAGTCTTATATTTCATCAGGCTTTAACGATACGTTAGATGCGATTGCTAAAGTAATGAACAAGTACGAAAAAACCTACCTTAGTGTGCAAGGGCATACTGACAGTACGGGTAAAGATAGCTTCAACATGAACCTATCGCGTGAACGCGCACAAAGTGTGAAAGACTACTTAGTGAACCAACAAATTATGGCTACACGTGTTAGCACTATGGGCTATGGCGAAACACGCCCAATTGCAACTAATGATAGTGCAAATGGCCGTGCTCAAAACCGTCGCGTAGAAATTCAGATAGTGCCAAATACCGAAGAATAATTAGTCTTTATTGAACTGTAATTCACACAGTTTTTGATACAACGGGTTACTTGCTAACAACTCTTGGTGAGTACCCGTTGCTATGATTTCCCCATTTTCCATTACTACAATTACATCTGCATGTTTTACCGTTGCCAGCCTATGGGCAATAATTAACGTTGTTCTGTTTTGCATTAAATGCTCAAGTGCAGCTTGCACATGGTGTTCGCTTTGCGCATCCAGCGCGCTGGTGGCTTCATCAAGAAGAAGTATTTCAGGGTCTTTTAATATGGCACGTGCAAGCACAATACGCTGCTTTTGCCCACCCGATAACCTCACACCCTGCTCACCTAAAAAGCTGTTATAACCTTGCGGTAACTGTTTGATAAATTCATCGGCATGCGCATACTTTGCTGCGGCATATACTTGCTCATCGGTTGCACTTGGGTTGCCGTAGCGGATGTTATGCATTACGTCGGAGCTAAATAAAATAGGGTTTTGCGCTACCATGCCCATTTTATTACGCAGAGTATTAAGCGATAAATCTTTAATGTTTACATCTTTAAATTTAATAGCTCCGCTAGCCGGATCGTAAAAGCGTTGTAGTAATTCAAATAACGTTGTTTTACCTGCGCCAGAAGGGCCAACAATTGCCACGGTTTGGCCTTGATTTATATTTAGGCTTATTTTATTAAGCGCACTCACGTCTGGACGAGAAGGATAGTTAAAGCTTATATTTTCAAGTGTAATAGCAGGGCTGTTAATGTTTTGCAGTAAGCTATCGTCTTGTGGATCTAGCGGGTTTTCTATCTCACTTTTAACAGCAAGTAACTCAAGTAACCTTGCCGCAGCACCAGCTGCACGTTGTAGTTCACCATATACTTCAGCAACGGTTGCCACCGACATTGCAACCATAATAGCGTAAAACACAAACGCACCTAACTCGCCGCCGCTCATGGTGCCTGCAAGTACATCGTTGCCACCTACCCATAGCATAGCGCTAATGGCACTAAAGGTTAAAAAAATCACTACAGCTATTAAAAATGAACGTTGCTTAATGCGTTTTTTAGCCACGTTAAAGGCTTTTTCGGTCTCAAGCGCAAAAGCATATTGCTCTTGTTCCTCATGGCTATAGCTTTGCACTACTTTAATATTTTGTATGATTTCTCCGGCATAGGTACTTATGTCGGCAATGGCATCTTGGCTAGAGCTTGCTAGTTTACGTACCTTGCGACCAAATATCATCATAGGAACAAGTACCAGCGGTACACAGGCTACAACCACTAAGGTAAGTTTTAAATTAGTAAACAACAGCATAGCTAAGCCACCAATCAACATAAGTACACTGCGCAGTGCCATAGAAAATGATGAGCCGATAATTGATTGCAGTAATGTGGTGTCGGTGGTTAAACGCGACATAAGTTCGCCACTGCGGTTTTCTTCAAAGTAGCTAGGGTGTAGCGTTACAATGCGATTAAACACTGCTTTTCTAATATCGTTACTGACCCGTTCGCCAATCCACGACATTAAATAAAAACGGCTAAAGGTACCGATCGCTAATAAGCTGATTAAGCCAATGAGTACCAGTACAGCTTGTTGTAATTGATCTTTGGAGCCTGCAATAAACCCATGATCAATAACAAACTTAACCCCCTGACCTAGTGATAAGTTAACACCCGCAGTGACCAATAGCGCGGCTAGCGCAGCTACTACCATCCATTTGTAAGGTTTTATAAAAGCAAAAACAGGTAATAAACTGCTAAAAGCGGCTTTTTCGGATGCAGAGGTGTTTTTTGACATAGTAGATTCTTTTTAAAGGTTAAGGTATAGATATGGCATCATCGGATTAAAAATCAATAGTATTAAATATCATCAATAAGGAATTGTTATGACAACAAAAATAATAAGCGGTGAATTTACAGTGGCTTTAGCGCCTATTGAAGGTTATGCCAAAGGGCAGCAAGGTATTAACTTAGGACGTATGTCGATCGATAAAACATTTAAAGGTGACTTAAATGCTACAAGCCAAGGCGAGATGCTTAGCGCAATGACGCCAACCCAAGGCAGTGCGGGTTACGTGGCAATAGAGCAAGTGATAGGTGAGCTTGAAGGTAAGCAGGGCAGTTTTGTACTGCAACACTTTGGCACTATGAATAAAGGACAAGACAGCCTAATTTTAACTGTTATTCCTGATTCAGGCACAAATGAGCTAAAAGGATTAACTGGCAGTATGAAAATACGCATTGAGCAGGGCATTCACTATTACGACTTTGACTACCGCTTATAAAATGGATAACAAACAATGCAAAAAATAGTAGAATTTAAAAAGCGTGGTTTTTTTAGTAACGGCATTGATGTAGATGCTTTGAATGAGCGCATATACCACTTAAATCAAGAAGGTTGGAAAGTAATAAGTATAAATACCGCGACTGCTTTTCAAGGCCAAATAACGGCCTGTATATTATTAATAGAAAACGATGAACTATAAGGACAAAAATGACATTAGCAGCATGGTTTAGTTTAGTACTTGTATGCATGATGGGTGCAATGTCGCCAGGCCCAAGCCTTGCAGTTGTACTAAAGCATACAATGAGTGGCGGAATGAAAAACGGTATGCTTGCTGCACTTAGCCATGGCGTGGGTGTTGGGCTTTATGCGGCAGCTTCGTTACTTGGTTTGGGGACATTGATGGCTCAATTTCCAACGGTATACCAAGTGCTTGTATATTTGGGCGCTGGGTATCTAGCCTATTTAGGTTTAAAAATACTATTAGCAAAACCCAGTAATGACGAACTGCAAGTACAAAAAAGTGAGATAAGCGCAGCCAAAGCGTTGCAAGATGGATTTGCCATTGCGTTTTTAAACCCTAAATTGGCAATTTTCTTTTTAGCGTTGTTTTCGCAGTTTATAGACCCGCAAAACCTTACTTTAAGCATTGGTATTATTATGTGCTTAACGGTATTTGTAATTGATACCGGCTGGTATTTACTAGTTGCAGTACTTACTGAGGTTTCAAAAAACCGCTTTGGTTTTACTAAGCAAAACCTGTGGCTTGATAAAATACTGGGTGTTGTGTTTATTGCCCTTGCTATAAAAGTCGTTATTAGTTTGTAAGATTGAGTAGAGATTATTGAAGTTTGCAGAGTGTATTTTTAGTTATATAGATAAAGGATTAAAACAATGACAAAACATATTTTAAAAAGTGCATCTTTCGACCCGAAGGTTCAGCAATACTGGATGCTAATGGCCGCTTTTTTTAGTGTACTAGCGCTGGTGACTATTCCGTTGTTACCCATTGTTTTAGCGATTGTATGGCTGGTGGGCGGGCGAATACTCGCAGCTATGTCGGCTGACTTATTACCACAAAAATTGGTAGTTAAACGTGGCATATTATTTAAAGAAGAAAAATCTATTCCGCTTGAAAAAATAACAGATGTAGGGTTAAGCCAAGGGCCGCTCATGCGAATTTTTGGATTATATCGTTTAAGCTTTGAAACGGCAGGGCAGTCAGGAAATGGTGCTTTAGTGTCTTTGCTTGGTGTGGTTAATGCGAGTGAGTTTAGAGAGGCGATACTTGAGCAAAAAGATGTATTGGCTAATCAAGGTAAAACGTCGCAGCAGGCAACAGAGCAAAGTGAGAAAGAGCTACTGAGAGCACTTACTTATAGTGTTAAAAATATTGAGCAGATACTACTTGTTTTAGTTGATGAAAGGCAGCAAAAGTAACCTGTTTTAAACTTGTAATACTTATAAGGATATTTTTATGAATACGGATATAAAAAATATATTTAATAATCATCCTGAGGCAGCTAAAAGTACGCTTATACAATTACGAGAGCTAATTTATACCGTAGCACAAGAGCAAAACTTAGGAGCTGTTGAAGAGTCTTTAAAGTGGGGAGAGCCAAGTTATAACACAATAAATGGTAGCCCCATTCGCGTAGGCTTTAAGGGCTCATCGTGTTATTTGTTTTTTCATTGCCAATCAAAGCTAGTAAGCACATTTAGAGAGTTGTACTCTCATAATCTTACCTTTGAAGGAAATAGAGCAATTGTATTAAATAGTGAAAAGCCATTACCAGAGTACCCACTTAAAGCGTGTATTAAATTAGCACTGACTTATCACAGCGTTAAACACCTACCTTTGTTAGGCGCATAATTATAAGTACTTAGTAGATACTTAAAATACGCTACATATTTGGTTTGCGTCACAGGTAATAACAGTCACGTTTTCATAACCCACACGCGTTAATGCTTCTGCTCCCAACGTTGCGCGTGCACCACTTGCGCAGTGCACGTAAATAGGGCGAGCTGCGTCTTTTTCTATTTCCATTAGTTTCATCTCGAGTAATCCACGCGGAATATTTATAGCGCCAGTAGCTGCTTTTGTCGCGTGCTCTGCAGGTTCTCGCACATCAATAAGTAAACCTTTATTTTGTTCAAGCTCGAGTTTTGCTTGCGCTGCGTCAATACGGCGTTGGTTAGGTGTGATAATTTTTAGTAAATCAGGGATTGATGTAAGCATTAGTTTGTAAATCCTCTTTTTCTTAAAAAAGACATTAATGAGTGCTACTTGGTATAAGTAGGTTGAATTGAGTTAATACTTATAAATAACGTTAAAAACTGAAAGTTACTTTATATAAAGTAACTTAATAGTGCGGATACTGCTACAGCACTTCCGCCGATTAATAAAATGGCATCGTTAATTTTGTGATTGCCTTAATATTAGTAAAGTCTAATGTTAATTATATTAGAACTTACTAATGTAAAAGTCTATACTTAAAAAGGTATCAAAAAGAGAAATAATAAAAATGAATATTGAACAACTAGCTGTCAACGCAGAGCAAGCCGAACAGTTTTTAAAATTAATGGCTAATAAAAATCGGTTAATGATTTTATGTAGTTTATTACAAGGTGAGCAAAGTGTAGGTGAGCTAAACACAAATGTACCTTTAGCGCAGTCGGCGCTATCTCAGCATTTAGCAAGTTTACGCAAGGCGAATATGGTTGTTACTCGCCGAGAAGGGCATACTATTTATTACTCATTGACCGACCCAAAAGTTGAGTCGATCATTGCTTTGTTATATGAGTGGTTTTGCCGACAAGAAAATACTAAATAAACGTAGCTATTTCATCGAGTGATTTTTTATCCAGTGCATGAGCCGGTATTGTTGCATCATCACTTGGGTAGCCTGCAATAAGTAGCATGTATGGGCGTTCATTATCTTTATCACGATTACATATGTCGGTTAAAAAGCTCATTGGCTTTGGAGTATGAGTAAGGGTTGCCAAACCACTGCGGTGCAAAGCTTGAATTAAAAAGCCGGTAGCTAAACCAACAGACTCATGCACATAATAATTCGTATTTTTATCATCGGTGCTTACACCGCCCTTTTTTTGACTAAATACAGCTATAAGCCAAGGTGCATGCTCTAAATAAGGTTTATTGGCGTCGGTACCTAACGGCTTTAGCGCATCTAACCATTCTTCACCTGCTCTGCCTTCGTAAAAAGAACGCTCTAGCTTTTCGGCGGCTTCTCTTATTTGTTTTTTTACATCGCTACTGTTTATAGCCACAAAATGCCAAGGCTGATGATTCGCTCCACTAGGTGCTGTGCCAGCTGCTTTTATACATGCTTCAATAATATTTTTTGGTACTGGGCGATCGCTAAAGCTACGAATGCTATGGCGGCGTTGGCTGGTTTGTAAAAACTCGTTAGCACGATTTAGCATTTCGTCGTGTGGATATTCTATAAAGTCGTTTAATGGTTGGCTTTGGTGATCTTGCATGGCTTTTCGCTTCTTATAAAAAGTATATGTGGTTTTTATACCGAGTGAATACAGTGCAGGCAAGTGTTATGAGTTTAAATTGTGTTTATTTGTTGTTACAAATTTAACCAATAAGTAACTTATGTTCCTGTTTTGCTTGTGATATAAAGCATCATAAAAATAATTACTTATACTCAAGGAAGTAAAAATGCTATCAATAACAGGGTTATCTAAAACCTACGATAACGGCGTACATGCACTACAAGGTGTTGATTTATCTATCGGTAAAGGGATGTTTGGATTACTTGGGCCAAATGGCGCAGGTAAATCATCGCTTATGCGTACCATTGCAACACTGCAGTCGGCTGATTCAGGTTCAATTACTTTTGATGGCATTGATGTATTTAAAGACCCACAGGCACTGCGCCAACGCTTAGGTTACTTACCACAAGATTTTGGTGTGTACCCGCGTGTTAGTGCTTACGACTTACTGGACCATATGGCTGTTTTAAAGGGTATTCATAATAAAGCAGAGCGTAAAGAGTCGGTTGAAGGATTACTTGCGCACACTAATTTATATCAACATCGCTCAAAAGCGGTCAGTGGCTTTTCGGGCGGTATGCGCCAGCGTTTTGGTATTGCACAGGCATTACTGGGTGACCCTGATTTACTAATAGTTGATGAGCCAACAGCGGGGCTAGATCCAGAGGAACGTAATCGTTTCCATAACTTATTAGTAAGCTTAGGCGAGCAAAAAGTAGTTATATTATCGACCCATATCGTTGAAGATGTTGCAGAGCTTTGCCCAAATATGGCGGTGTTGGCTGGCGGTAAGATTTTACTAGAAGGTAACCCAATAGCGCTTACCGATAAGCTCCAAGGACAAATTTGGCGCAAAGCCATGAGCCAAGAAGAAGCGCAAGAACTTGAGCCGCAATTACCGGTTATTTCTAAGCGCCTATTTGCAGGGAAAACAATTTTACATGTAATAGCAGAGCAAGCCCCACAAGGGTTTGAAGCAAGTAATGCAAATTTAGAAGATGTGTATTTTTCTACTCTGCTTAATCATCGTAACAGCCAAGTAGCATAAGGAGGCGTTATGTTTTTTAATATGCTCGCGTTTGAGCTGCGTTATTTCGCGCGTCAGCCTTCGTTTTATGTGACCTCATTAATATTCTTTTTTATGGCGTTTTTTATAAGCTCCAGTAGTAAGTTTCCGTTAGGTGGGGCGAATGTTCATATGAACTCGCCTTTCTCTATTATGCTTTTAACCGTTACATTTTGTACGTTTGCGATGTTTTTAGTGGTTAACTTTGTTGCCAGCTCTGCTATTCGCAACAGTGAAAGCAAAATGGATGAGCTGGTTTTTAGTAAGCCTGTTAATCCTGTGCCTTATCAAGCAGGGCGTTTTTTTGGTTCCTACTTAGTTGTACTTATTGTGTTTTTAAGCGTGCCATTGGGTGTGTTTTTAGGGTCGCAATTTGGTTTATTAGTTGGCTGGCTCGATGGCGAATTGATTGGTCCTAATAAGCTAATGTACTACGCTGCGCCTTATCTTTATTTAGCAGTGCCAAGTTTACTGGTGCTTTCGGCTATTTTTAATAGTGTAGCGGTCTATTTTAAAACCATGATGTCGGTGTATGTAGCAGCTGTTGTGATTTTTATAGCCTATCAAATTGCCGGCGTTTACTTTGATGATTTAGCATTTAGAAATATTGTTGTTTACGCCGACCCATTTGGCTCTGGTTCGTTAATTGATTTAACACGTTATTGGACTGTAAATGATAAAAACACAGAAGTGCTAACGCTCACAGGTGACCTTTTAGTTAACCGTATATTGTGGGTGGCAATCAGTGTTGCAATGTTTTTTGGCCTTGGAAAGCTAAGCAATCGCATAGTAACTAAAAAACAGAAGAAGCAATTTAAAGTCTCTGCTTTTGTACAAAATAAACAAGCTGCACTTATCACCAGTGCTAAAAATTATAAATCAGCGGGGGTTAGTACTAAATCTCAGCTAATAATGCGCAGTATATTCGAACTTAAACAAGTTATATTTAGCGCGCCATTTATGATTTTAGCGGGTGTAAGCATTGTAACGCTTATGATTCCTTTGTTTGCGCCTATTGGTGCTTATGGCACTACTAACTGGCCTTTAACTCAGAATATGGTCAATATTATTAGTGGTATTTCCGGTTTATTTTTGTTTGTTATTATCGCTTTTTATAGTGCTGAGCTTGTATGGCGAGAGCGACAAAGTGGCATGGGCGATATTGTTGACAGCTTTCCGGTGCATAATAGTGTTTTTTGGGTGTCAAAAATACTGGCTTTAATCGCCGCTATTTCTGGGTTGTTTCTAGTGGGAATGATACTCACAATTACAGTTCAGTTATTTAAAGGTCAATTTAATTTAGAGCTAGGACAGTATTTATTTAGGATTGTTTATTTATCGATTTTACCGTTGATTATGCTGACGGTACTTGCCTTCTTTTTGCAGATTATTAGCCCGAATAAATATGTAGGAATGGGTTTGTTTATTTTGTATTACATAGCGCAAAAAGTGATGGGTTCTTATGGGTTTGAGCACCATATGTATCATTTTTCTCAAAGCAGTAGTGTACCGTATTCTGATATAAATGGTTATGGGCACTTTTTACAAGGCGCGCATTGGTACACATTATATTGGGGTGCGTTAAGTCTTGTTTTAGCGATTGTTGGGTTTGCGTTATGGCATCGTGGTCCTTCACAAACGCTGCGCACACGCCTGTCTATGCTTCGTTATAATATGTCGTTAAAAGGGCAAGCGGTTGCGGTTATTAGTGCATTAGTGTTTGTTGGTGCAGGCTACAATATTTATAACAACACGCGAGTTTTGAATGAGTTTACTACGAGCGATGAGTTTCAAGACAAGCAAATAAGTTATGAGCAGCAGTTTGCACAATACAAAGACTTAGCAGTACCTATGGTCACCGATGTTGACTTAACTGTTGATATTTATCCAAAAAAGCGTGCTTTAAGTGCTGTGGCAAAAATTAAATTTACCAATACCTCTAACGAGCCAATTCTGCGAGTGTTAATAAGCTCACCTCAACACGCTAAAAGTTGGGATGTAGCCATGGCTGGCGGAAAGATAGTTGAAAAATTACCAGCGTTTTATTCAGCATGGTTTGAGTTTGAGCAGCCGCTTATGCCAAACGAAGTAAGAGAAGGGCAACTGTCGGTTACTCGCGATCATACAGCCTTTACTGATCAAGACTCTGATACACAATTAGTTGCCAATGGCACTTTTATTAATAATTGGGAACTCCTTCCTAACTTTGGTTATAACCGTGGTTTACAGGTAGCTGATAAATTTGAACGTCGTAAGCATAATTTACCTGAGCTTGAACGCGCTCATAAGCTAGAAGACAGTCAGTACTATACACAAAGTGATTTAGGTGCAGCTAATGGGTTTATTAACTTTAAGGCAACGGTAACAACCGACGAGTCGCAATTTGCTATTACCCCAGGGTATTTACAAAGTGAAAGTGTAAAAGAGGGGCGCCGTACCTTTGTTTATGAAATAGATGCGCCTATTTTAAACTTTTATGCGGTGCTTTCAGCAGAGCTTGAAAGTAAAAAGGTTGAGCATAATGGGGTAAATATTGAGGTGTATTACCACAAAAATCATGCATGGAATATTGATCGTATGATTGAGTCGGTACAAGACTCGATAGATTACTTTACACAAGCCTTTGGCCCGTATCAGCATAAACAACTACGTATTATTGAATTTCCTAAGTATCGCTCGTTTGCACAAAGTTTTGCCAACACAGTGCCATACTCCGAAAGCATGGGGTTTATTACAGACTTAAGAGATGAGAGTAAAGTTGACTACCCTTACTATGTTACCGCACATGAAGTAGCGCACCAATGGTGGGGGCATCAAGTATCGGCGGCTAATGTAGAGGGGAGCGCGGTTATTTCTGAAACGCTTTCACAGTACAGTGCGCTTATGGTGCTTGAGAAACGCTTTGGCGCAGAGAAGCTGCGTAAGTTTTTAAAATATGAGCTTGATAGGTACTTAATAGGGCGTACAGGGGAAGCCTTTGAAGAAATGCCTCTATATAAAACACAGTCGCAACAATATCTTCATTACAATAAAGGATCAGTTGTGATGATGGCGATTTATGATCGTTTAGGTGAAAAACGTTTAAATAATGCACTCAAAGCATTTTTAAATGAATTTCAGTACCAGTCAACGCCATACCCAACTACGCTTGATTTACTTAGCTATTTAAAACAAGACGCAACGCAAGCAGAACAAAGTTTTATTGACGATCAGTTTAAATATATCACTTTGTATGAGCTTGAGATGAAAGACGTTTCAGTTACAGATAGCGTTGATAGCGAAGGATTTTATACTGTAACACTTAGCGTAGAAGCCGTTAAACAGCGTGCGGATGGCCAAGGTGAAGAAACTGAACAGCCGCTCGATGAGCTAGTTGATATTGCATTGTTTAGCGACGACCCTGAAAACTTACTAGCTGAAGACTTTGTTATTTACTCGAAAAAGCATCAAATAGTATCTGGTACCAATACTATTGAGCTTAAAGTAAAAGAAAAACCATTATTTGCGGGGGTTGATCCTTACATTAAGCTGGTCGATAAAGACAGTAAAAACAACTTAGCTAAGTTTTAACTGCTATTTAAATAACTATTCTTTTAGTTAACTAATCTGTACACAGGTTAACTACTTCAAAGGCCGCATTTATGCGGCCTTTATGTGTAATAAATTGTATAAAACTTCATAGCGATTCTACATATTCCTCACAGCTTTTTACGCTAATATTTTATGTTTTCTTATAAAGTTACCTTACTGGTATTTAGTTTATAAGGAAGAGTATGAAACCATTAATTATAGGGGCGATAGCATTAAGCCTCAGTGCTTGTTCTGTGGTAACCATTCAGCCACAGGCAACAGCAAAAATAACGAGCCAAGCTAATTTCGAAGATAGCCGCCCATTTTATTTATGGGGATTAGTGGGTGAGCAGCGGGTAGACGTAAAACAAATATGTTCAAATACACCGGTTATTCAAATGCAGTCACAACAAACGTTTAGCGATGGAGCGCTGAGTTTAATTACGCTTGGAATATACTCGCCCCATACCATTAAAGTGTGGTGCCAAGAGCAAATACTAGGGGAGACATTATGAGCATCAAGCTATTTGCAGCCGGTTGCACACTGATTATTTTAACGGGGTGTACAAATATTTACTTTGATAACGGTATACAGAGCAAAGTAAGCAATAAAACGCTAAAAAGCTCACAGTGGCATCATAATTTTGCACTTGCGTTGTACGAGGGATCAGAGCCGTTAGATTTAACAACACATTGCCCACAAGGGGAGTGGCAAAGCGTTCATACGTATAAATCGTTTACTAATGGTTTAGCTGAGGTGGTTGTGAATCAAATCGGCCCAGCTTGGTACCCTAAAACAGTCGAAGTACAATGTAATAAGGTACCCTTTAAAGCAAAACAGCTATAAAACGAGAAAAGGGCCAAAAGGCCCTTCGTGTCGCAGCAAGTAACACATTCTTTCTTATAAATTAAAGTCTACAGAATAAGCAACGTAAGCTTTAATATCTGAATCATCCATATCTGTATCAGATAAACCAAAAGTGAAACCATCTTTCGAAATTGATACACCGTAATCTAAGATATTATCATCGCCAATAAAGTCACCAGAGTAGTGGCCTAAGTGAAGTGCCATTTCAGTGCCGTTACTGCCAACAGCAAAACCGTAATCAGCTGTCAGGTAAAGTGAATCACCAAAGTCTGTACCATCACCACTTGCAGCTGATGTTGCAAGTACTGAAGCACCAAATGTAAAGCCTTCAACACTGATGCTACCGTAAATTTCAGAGAAATCTGCGTCAGCCTCAGAAGCGGCATCTGGGTAAGCGTAATAAATATAGCCAACATCGTAGCTAACGCTTTCGTTAATGTCGCCACCAAAGCCTGCGTATAAATCAAGCTCATAGGTCATTTCATCTGCCCACGATGCATTTGAAGCCCAAGTACCTGCATAAAAGCCCGATTCATTGGCGTAATCAATACCGCCTGAAATAGCTGCATCGCCCCCAGTTTGCTCTTGACCACGCCATAAGTAGTTTGATGTTGCCGCTGCGTTTGCTGTTACTTCAGCATGTACGGCTGTTGACGTTAAAGATGTTGCGCCCATTAATGCTATAGCACTTATAGCGATGGTTTTTTTTAGTTTTAGCATGTCCATTTCCCGTTATATGATTTTTGCTCGCCAAGGTTTTTATTATGTATTCGGAACCTTTAGGCTGACGGCTTTTTATTGTTTAACTAACGGGATAATTGCACTGTATGTGCCAGCTTCATTATTTTTTATTAAAAATTATTTTTTATTTATTAAAAACATGAGCTTGAATTTTATGAATAGGATGGGGATATAACATGAAGGAAGATGTTGCGCACATTGCTGGTGCATAAATTAACCTAGCCGCACCATAAAAGTACGGCTAAATTAGAAGATTTTAACCGAATATAGTGCGCATAAGGCTAATTGTTTCGTTTACGCTGCGACCTTTTTGTACTTCACTCACAATTGAATCACGTTTACTGCGAATGTGTTCAGGAATATCGTCAGCAGCAAGAGCACGGTCTACTAGAATTTCTGCAGACTCTTTACCTCTACGCTGAGTTTTACCTGTTGTAGTTGTAGTACGTTTAGGCTTGGTTAGCAGTTTAATGTAGTTAGAGTTATCTGGTGTTTTAGCATCAGCGTAGTGAAAGAAACATGGAATTAATGCTTTAATAGCAACCAATTGTTCTTCTAACTCGTTACTAGGTTTAGCCATTTTGTACCATGACATAGCTTGAATACCTTTTACGATATCTTGCCAGTAACGCTCAAAATCACTATTTTTAAGTTTAGAAACACCAAGAGCACCACATAATGCATCTAATCGATTATTTGTAATCGGAGTAAATAAATCAGGGCGACGCATTGCAAGCAGTCGTGTTGCAGGCGCAAGTGTTGGTTTTTCGTTGTTGTCGGTGAATATTTTTGAATAAGCAGCAACAAATTGTTGATATTCGTATTGAGTAATATCACCTTCAAGTGGAATATTCACTAGTGCATCGTCAAAAGCACCTGGTAAATCACCAAGCATTTGATGGAAGCTCTTTGCACTCTTTGTAGATGCAAACCATTCAACGTCAAAGTTGTATGTGCTTGGATCAAGTGATGCCATGTGCTTACCGCTAAACGCAAGTAAGTCTTCAGGAATCATATCTTTAAGAGACTGTTCACGAATGCTTTTGATGTAGTCTACCAAACGAAGCTGTTCATCAAGTGCAATAACGTCTTTGTGTTGTTCTACAAATACACTTACAACAGGCCACGGAGCAATACGTAAAGTTTTAACCTGTAAAAAGCTGATAGCTGAAATAAGCTGATCGTGTAGCTTCTTAAGTACTGGTAACTGCTGTGGCTCTAGCAAATCGTAGTTCATACGATCTCTGCTTGCACTTAGCAATTCGTAACACCAAGGTAAAAAATCATCAGGGTGGTTTTCTACTTTCACGGCCATAAGGTTAAGGCTTAACTCTGAAGATTGCTTCAGAATGTTCTGATAGATTTGATTTTCTTGTTCGCCTAGCGTCATTTTTGACGGTGAAATTAGCAGTTTTTTCATGCCTTGTAGAATCTCCGGTTTAGATATATATTTTTTTGCTGGTCTATTTTAGCGCAATTACGCTAATAACAACAGCGCTGTCCTCCATACGTTGTAATTGAAGTGACTAAATCGATATTTTTGCTAATAAAATGAGACTAATGCTTTAACATGTATCAATCATTTTCATCCAGTACAAAGAGGCTTTCGACTGAGATATTAAAATGCTTTGCCATTTTTAGAGCAATTATTACCGACGGCGTAAACCGGTTTGTTTCTACGGTACTTATTGTTTTGCGCGACACGTTAATAGCATCAGCAAGTTCTTGCTGTGAAAGCCCAGCCTCTTTTCGATACTTTGCTATGTTATTTTGCATATCCACTCCTAATCACGACTTTGCCAAAGCAATGAAGCGCCATATACCAAAAGCACGATACCTAGGTAGAATACCGCCATAGTTGCATGCGAGACCTCACTAGCTATTTCATCGCCTTTATAAAAAACACCCAGAAGACAAAATCCAAATGCAAAACTTGTATGTTTAAAGGCATTAGTATCGATGGTGTTTAGAAACTCATCTTTACAAGCGTATTGAAAATACATTTTTAACGGAAAGCCTCCTTTAATGAGGTAAATAATCACTATAACTACATAAAAAGAAACGGCCAATCCAACAAATAATAACCCTTCGTTATCGTGCTTTATTAGTGAGTAAACACTGAGAAGTAAACAAACCATGGCTGTGCTTATACTAAGGCATATATTTTGACTCATAAATTTTTCTTCAGTTTTAATATCCTGTTGTTTCATAATATTCATCCTGTAATAGTATTTGATGTTTTGTAACCTCTAGGTATCAATGTAACCTTGGGGTATCACCGGGTCAATATTTATTTGTAACCTAAAGGTATCAAAATGTTTCAGGAAAGATTCATATATAACAGGTAAAATGGTTTTAGTGGCTTTTTTACATCAACTACAATGATTTTAAGGCTAACACTCGCTATGATAAGAACATTATTTGCACGTTTGAAAGGACGATCATGAAAACCTTACTTAAAATTGTAGGTGTAATACTTTTATTATGTATAGCACTAATTGTTGCCGCACCGTTTTTAATCCCTACTGATACTATTTTTAATAAAGTGTCTGAGCAAGTAGAACAAACAACTGGGCGCACTCTTACTATTAAAGGTGATAAAACACTTAGCGTATTCCCTGCATTAAAGTTAGAACTTAACGACGTGCATTTTGCAAATATGGAATCAGGTTCGCGCGCCGATATGGCGAGTATGAAACAGCTTGCTGTACACATACCTTGGTTTTCATTATTTGGTGGTGAGTTTAAATTAGATAAGTTTGTTATAAACGAACCAAATATCCTATTAGAAACTGACAAAAATGGTAAAGCTAATTGGCAGTTGTTTGATGCAGTTGCAGAGCAACCTAAAGAGCAAAGCCAATCAGGTGAAGCGATAAAGCTTCCAGATAACTTTGATATTGAGTTAGGTGAGGTTGCTATTTATGGCGGCACATTTACTTATCTAGATGGTCTAACAGGTGTTAAGCAACAAATTAGTGATTTAGAGCTCGCTATTTTACTTCCATCACTTCGTAAAACATTAGAAGTAAAAGGGGGTATTACTTATATGCAGGAGCGTTTTGAGCTTGATATAAAATTAGATACTCCTGCTAAAGCAATTGAAGGTGCTACTTTTAATGTTAAACAAACCTTAGATTCTCGTTTAGTTGATCTAACGTTCGAAGGGAGCATCGCTGGGCAAGGCCAAGATATTAAGGGTCAGTTATCACTAAGCGGTGAGTCTGTTAAAAGTATTGCAAAATGGCAAGGTGTGGAGTTAGACGCTAAAGACAATGCTTTTAACGCATTTAGTGTAAACGGTAAAATGCACCTAGCAGGTGAGAAATTTAATTTAGAAGATTTAGTTGCGACGTTAGACGCATTGGAAATAAAAGGTAAGAGCGAGCTTAACCTAGGTAAGCGTTTAGCTGTAAATGCTGATATTGATTTAGGTATGCTTGATTTAAACCCGTACCTACCTGAAGCAGTAGCAAAACAAGAAGAGCCAGTAGAGCAAAATGATAAACCTGCAGAGCCAATAGTATGGGATGACACTAAAATTGATCTAAGTGCGTTAAATTCACTAGATGCGAATGTAGTTATTCGTTCAAGTGGATTAAAAGCTAACGATATTAAGTTGGGCGCCAATCAATTTACTGTTGCTTTAAAAAATAGCGTTGCAAAACTAAGCCTAGATAGCTTTTCTGCTTATGAAGGGTCAGGTAAAGGCGTTATCAATGTAAACGCACAACAAGTGCCTTATAAAATATCAACTAACTTTGACTTAGCTGGTATAGATGCACAGCCTTTATTAACTGATGCGGCAGGTTTTGACAAGCTAATGGGTAAGGGGTCTTTAAATTGGAACCTAAACACAACTGGCCAAAGTCAAAAGTCGTTTATTGGTGCGCTTAACGGAAAACTTGGATTTGAGTTTGCTGATGGAGCCGTAAAAGGTGCGAATATAGCTGAGATGGTTCGTAAAGGTAAGGAACTCATTTCAGGAAACTTTGGTGCTGCGTCTGAAGGGCTGGATACCGGGTTTGAAGAATCAGAGCAAACAGATTTCTCTGCACTAACAGGAAGTTTTAACTTTACTAATGGTGTTGGTAAAAATACTGATTTATCACTTATTAGCCCACTCGTTAGAATATCAGGTGAAGGCGATGTTGATTTACCACAAACAACAGTTAATTACCGTTTGGTTACAGGCATAGTTGGATCAATCGAAGGACAGGGGACCACTGATGACAGCACTGGTTTTAAAATACCACTACGTATAAAAGGGCCTTTCCACGATGTTGGTATAAAGCTTGATGTAGGCAATGCGCTTAAAGATGAAGCTAAGCAGAAGGTTGATGAGGCAAAAGAAAAAGCCAAAGACAAAGCAAAGGATAAGATTAAAGATAAATTAAAAGGTTTATTCGGTTAATCATCTATAGTTAAAACAAACAAGGCACTTATATAGTGCCTTGTTTGTTTTGTAACCATCTGTAAAATAGCTACATAGCCGTAATTACTCAACTTTAATAACCATACGCTCTAAATTAATTAAAAAATAACCTATCACTACCCCCTCAATGCTGGTACAATTGCCCGCCCTTAAGAGACAACTCGTTTGTTTTTTGATTGGGATTTAATCGAAATGTCTGATTTTTAAACGAATTTTAGACACGTTGTAATTACTACACCGGAGGTCATTAACATGATCCAAATGCAAACTCAGCTGGAAGTTGCTGATAACAGCGGCGCTCGCAAAGTGCAGTGTATAAAAGTCCTTGGTGGTTCACACCGTCGCTACGCAGCGATTGGCGACATCATTAAAGTTTCTGTAAAAGAAGCTATTCCTCGCGGTAAAGTGAAGAAAGGTGATGTTAAAAACGCGGTAGTTGTGCGTACCAGAAAAGGTGTTCGCCGTCCAGATGGTTCTTTGATCCGTTTTGACAGCAACGCGGCTGTTATCTTAAATGATAACTTGCAGCCAATTGGTACACGTATTTTCGGCCCTGTGACTCGCGAACTTCGTAATGATAAGTTCATGAAAATCGTTTCACTAGCCCCAGAAGTACTGTAAGGAGCCAATCATGGCAGCAAAAATACGTCGTGATGACGAAGTAATCGTACTAGCAGGTAAAGACAAAGGTAAGCGCGGAAAAGTGCTTTCAGTTGTTACTGAATCTGGTCGAATCTTTGTCGAAGGCATAAACTTGATCAAGAAACACCAAAAGCCGGTTCCACAATTGAACCAAGCTGGCGGCATTGTTGAGAAAGAAGCATCTATGGATGCATCAAACGTTGCGATCTTCAACTCGGAAACGAGTAAAGCTGATCGTGTAGGTTTCAAGATTGAAGATGGTAAGAAATTACGTATCTTTAAATCTACTGGTAAAACTATCTAATAGTTGGAGTAGAATGATGGCGAAACTGCATGAAGTATATAAAGACAAAGTAGTTGCGGAACTTCAAGAGAAGTTTGGTTTCAGCTCTGTCATGCAAGTCCCTCAGATCGAAAAGATCACATTGAATATGGGCGTGGGCGAAGCCCTAGCTGACAAGAAGATTTTAGATAACGCAGTAGCGGATCTAGCAGCAATCTCTGGTCAGAAACCTCTAATCACTAAAGCACGCAAATCTGTTGCTGGCTTCAAAGTGCGTGAAGGTTACCCGATTGGTTGTAAAGTAACCCTACGCGGCGAGCGTATGTGGGACTTTTTTGAGCGTTTGGTATCAATCGCTATCCCACGTATTCGTGACTTCCGTGGCGTAAGTGCTAAGTCTTTTGATGGACGTGGCAACTACAGCATGGGCGTACGTGAACAAATCATCTTCCCAGAAATCGATTACGATAAAGTAGACCGTGTACGCGGTATGGATATTACTATCACTACTTCTGCGAAATCTGATGAGGAAGGCCGTGCGTTGTTAGAAGCGTTTAACTTCCCATTTAAGAAATAAGGGTAGGGTTATGGCAAAGAATTCTATGAAAGCGCGCGAAGCAAAGCGCACAAAACTAGTTGCTCAGTTCGCTGAAAAGCGCGCGGCACTAAAAGCTATCATCAGTGATGTTAATACATCTGAAGATGATCGTTGGGACGCGGTACTTAAGCTACAAGCTTTACCTCGTGATTCTAGCCCTGCACGTCAACGTAATCGTTGTAACATTACGGGCCGCCCACATGGTTTCCTTCGCAAATTCGGCATGAGCCGTATTAAAGTTCGCGAAGCAGCTATGCGCGGTGAAATTCCTGGCCTTAAAAAGGCTAGCTGGTAATAGAATCATGGGAGTAAGACTATGAGCTTGCAAGATCCTATCGCGGATTTGTTTACACGAATTCGTAACGGTCAATCAGCGAAGAAAGTATCTGTAACGATGCCAACTTCAAAGCTGAAAGTAGCATTAGCTAAAGTACTAAAAGACGAAGGTTATATCGTAGATTTCGCCGTTAACGGTGAAACTAAACCTGAGCTTTCTATCGAGTTGAAGTACTTCGAAGGCAAAGCTGTAATTGAAAATATCCAGCGTGTAAGTCGCCCTGGTCTACGTATCTATAAGAAACGTGACCAATTACCTAAGGTAATGGGTGGTCTTGGTATCGCTATCGTATCAACTTCTAAAGGCCTAATGACAGACCGCACAGCACGTAGTGCTGGTGTTGGTGGTGAAATCATTGGTTTTGTAGCTTAATCGGAGGGGAACTATGTCTCGCATAGCAAAGGCACCAATTACTGTTCCTGCCGGTGTAGAAGTTACATTAAAAGGCCAGGAAATCACAGTTAAAGGCAAAAACGGTGAACTTACTCGTACTATCAACAACGCTGTTGAAGTACAAGTTAATGACAACGTTATTACTACTTTACCTCGTGATGGCGTAGCTAATGCATGGGCTCAAGCAGGTACTGCTCGCGCTCTAATCAACAACATGGTTGTTGGTACGCATGAAGGTTACGAGAAGAAACTTCAGTTAGTAGGCGTGGGTTACCGTGCTGCAGCTAAGGGTAAAACATTAGATTTAACTCTTGGCTTCTCACACCCAGTTAATTTCGCAGTTCCTGAAGGAATTACGATTGAAACTCCAAGCCAAACAGAAGTTCTAGTTAAGGGCGTAGATAAGCAGTTAGTTGGTCAAACAGCTGCTAACATTCGTGCATACCGTAAACCTGAGCCTTATAAAGGTAAGGGTGTTCGTTATTCAGATGAGAATGTACGCCGTAAAGAGGCTAAGAAGAAGTAAGGTAAGACGATGGATAAAAAAACAGCTCGTCTACGTCGTGCTAAACGCACTCGTAGAAATTATATTGAACAAGGCACAACGCGTCTTGTTATCCACCGCACGCCACGTCACATATACGCTCAAGTAGTAAATGCTGAGGGTAATGTACTGGCTGCTGCTTCTACTGTTGAAAAGGCTATTAGCGAAACAGTTAAAGGCACCGGTAACGTTGAAGCTGCGCAAGCAGTTGGCAAAGCGGTTGCTGAACGTGCGGCTGACAAAGGCATCGAAAAGATTGCTTTTGATCGCAGTGGCTTTAAATATCACGGCCGTGTGAAGGCGCTAGCTGATGCTGCGCGTGAAGCCGGTTTGCAATTCTAGGAGTAGACTATGGCTAACGTAGAAGCAAAGCAACAACAGCCTGATCTAGCTGAAAAGCTAATCGCGGTGAACCGTGTGTCTAAAGTAGTTAAAGGTGGTCGTATCTTTAGCTTTACTGCACTAACTGTAGTTGGTGATGGCGCAGGTAAAGTAGGTTTCGGTTATGGTAAAGCACGTGAAGTTCCAGCTGCTATTCAAAAAGCAATGGAAAAAGCACGTCGTAACATGATCAACGTAGACCTAAATGGCAACACATTACAGCATCCTGTTAAGGGACGTCATGCTGGCTCACTAGTGTTCATGAAACCAGCATCTGAAGGTACTGGTATCATTGCAGGTGGTGCTATGCGTGCAGTACTAGAAGTTACTGGTGTGCAGAACGTACTTTCTAAATGTTACGGTTCTACTAACCCGATCAACGTGGTACGTGCAACGATTTCGGCTCTTGAGAATATGAATTCTCCACAGTCAATCGCTGCTAAACGTGGCCTTCGCGTAGACGAAATACTGGGGTAACCATGGCAAATCAAACTGTAAAAGTAACACAAGTAAAAAGCTCTATCGGTCGTTTACCGAAACATAAAGCTACATTACGCGGTCTTGGTTTACGTCGTATCAACCACACTGTTGAGTTAGAAGACACAGCATGTGTACGTGGTATGATAAACAAGGTTTCTTACATGGTTAAGGTAGAGGGTTAATTCGATGCATTTGAATACACTTTCACCTGCTGCAGGTTCAAAAACTGCTCCAAAACGTGTTGGTCGTGGTATCGGTTCTGGTCTAGGTAAGACTGGCGGCCGTGGTCACAAAGGTCAAAAATCACGTTCTGGCGGCAAAGTACGCGTTGGTTTTGAAGGCGGTCAAATGCCTATGCAACGTCGTCTACCTAAATTTGGTTTTACTTCTCGCAAATCTTTAGTATCTGCAGAAATAAACCTTTTTGAAATCGCTAAAGTAGAAGGCGATGTGGTAGACCTAAGCGCGTTACAAGCAGCTGGTCTAGTTAAAAAGAACGTTCTTTTCGTTAAAGTTGTTAAATCTGGCGAAGTTTCACGCGCTGTTACCGTTAAAGGCCTTAAAGCCTCTAAAGGTGCTCGCGAAGCTATTGAAGCTGCCGGAGGCAAGGTAGAAGACTAAGGAAGTACTAATGGCTAAACCAGGTCAAGATACAAAAAGTGCACAAGGTGGACTTTCGGAATTGAAGCGCCGATTACTCTTCGTATTGGGTGCTATCATAATTTACCGTCTAGGTTCATTTGTGCCGATCCCTGGGATTGACGCCGCTGTACTTGCCGATTTCTTCGAGCAACAAAAGGGCACCATTGTTGAGATGTTCAACATGTTCAGTGGTGGTGCACTTGAGCGAGCTTCAGTGTTAGCACTGGGTATTATGCCGTATATCTCGGCTTCGATTATTACGCAACTATTAACGCATATGTATCCTCCGTTTATAGAGCTTAAGAAAGAAGGTGAGCAAGGGCGTAAAAAAATTAGCCAGTACACACGCTATGGCACGCTTGTGCTAGCTACTATTCAATCAATCGGTATTGCTTCTAGCTTACCGGGCATGATGGAGGGGTTAGTTGTTAACCCTGGTATGGGTTTCTATTTCACCGCAGTGGTGAGTTTAGTAACTGGTACTATGTTCCTTATGTGGTTGGGTGAACAAATAACAGAGCGTGGTATCGGTAACGGTATCTCTGTTCTAATATTTGTTGGTATTGTAGCTAACTTGCCGTCTGCTATTGGTTCGACAGTCGAAATGGCGCGCCAAGGTGATTTGAATGTTTTTGTACTGTTGATGGTTGCGGTAATCGTATTCGCTGTTACTTATCTTGTAGTGTTTTTCGAACGTGGACAACGTCGTATTGTTGTTAACTACGCTAAACGCCAACAAGGTCGTCAAGTATTTGCTGCTCAAAGCACGCATTTACCACTAAAAGTAAATATGGCGGGTGTTATTCCACCAATCTTCGCTAGCAGTATAATTCTGTTCCCTGGTACAATTGCTAGCTGGTTCGGCCAAGGTGAAGGTCCAGTCGCTGATGTATTACAAGCTGTTGCTACTACGCTGACCCCAGGTCAACCGTTGTACTCACTTGTTTTAGCTGCGGCTATTATCTTCTTCTGCTTTTTCTACACAGCGTTGGTTTTTAACCCACGTGAAACAGCAGATAACCTTAAGAAATCTGGCGCATTTATCCCAGGTATTCGTCCAGGTGAGCAGACATCTAAATACATTGATAAAGTGATGACACGCCTGACATTGGCAGGTGCTTTGTATATAACCTTTATCTGTCTGGTGCCTGAATTCATGACGATGGCGTGGCAAACGCCATTCTACTTCGGCGGTACATCAGTTTTGATTATCGTTGTAGTGATCATGGACTTTATGGCACAAGTACAGACTCACCTGATGTCTCATCAGTATGATTCTGTGCTGAAAAAAGCGAACCTTAAAGGCTACGGTCGATAAGGTCAGTTTACGGAGTTGAGCAATGAAAGTACGTGCTTCCGTTAAGAAAATATGCCGTAACTGTAAAGTTATTAAACGTGCTGGTGTAGTACGCGTAATTTGCAGTGAGCCTAAGCATAAGCAAAGGCAAGGTTAAGTAAACAGCGTGCAGGCTGAGTTTTCTCGGCCTGTGTTTTTAGTAGTAATTTGGTCTTCGTTTGAGTATCCTTACGGGCTTTTCAAACAGATGATTACCAAATTCGAATATAGGAGATGTGTTAGTGGCCCGTATTGCTGGCATTAACGTCCCTGATCATAAACATGCAGTTATTGGTTTAACAGCTATTTATGGCATAGGTAAGACTCGCTCTAAGGCTATCTTAGTAGCGACTGGTATCGCCGAAACCACAAAAATCGGTGAACTTTCAGACGAAATTCTTGACGTACTGCGTGATGCAGTTGGCAAGTACACTGTTGAAGGTGATCTTCGTCGTGAAGTTACTTTAAATATCAAGCGCCTTATGGACCTTGGTTGTTATCGTGGCCTACGTCACCGTCGCTCTTTACCACTACGTGGTCAAAGAACTAAGACTAACGCGCGCACCCGCAAGGGTCCTCGTAAGCCTATTAAGCGATAAGGGGATAGTATTATGGCTAAGACACCAATTCGTCGTAAAAAGGTTAAAAAACAAGTTGCTGATGGTATGGCTCATGTTCATGCGTCTTTCAACAACACTATTGTAACGATTACCGACCGTCAAGGTAATGCACTATCATGGGCTACTGCCGGTGGTTCAGGTTTCCGTGGTTCACGTAAATCTACACCATTTGCTGCTCAGGTTGCTGCAGAGCGTGCAGGTACTGCTGCTCAAGAATACGGTTTAAAAAATCTAGAAGTTTTCATCAAAGGTCCAGGTCCAGGTCGTGAATCTGCTGTACGTGCTTTGAATGCTGCTGGTTACCGTATTACCAACATTACTGACGTGACGCCTATACCACATAATGGTTGTCGTCCACCGAAGAAACGTCGCGTTTAACAATAGGTTAGGAGAAATAACATGGCAAGATATTTGGGCCCTAAGCTCAAGCTGAGTCGTCGTGAAGGTACTGACCTGTTCCTTAAGAGCGGCGTAAGAGCTATCGACTCTAAGTGTAAACTTGAGACTGCACCTGGTCAGCACGGCGCCCGTAAAGGTCGTTTATCTGATTACGGTTTACAATTACGTGAAAAGCAAAAAGTACGTCGTATATACGGTGTATTAGAAAAGCAATTCCGTAACTACTACAAAGAAGCTGCTCGCCTTAAAGGTAATACAGGTGAAAACTTGTTACAGCTTTTAGAGCAACGTTTAGACAATGTTGTATATCGCATGGGTTTTGCTAGCACACGTGCAGAAGCACGTCAGTTAGTAAGCCATAAAGCGATTTTAGTTAATGGTCGTGTTGTGAACATTCCTTCATACGTAATTACTCCAGAAGATACTGTTGTAATCCGTGAGAAGTCTAAGACACAAGCACGTATCATCGCTGCTCTAGAGTTGGCTGAGCAACGTGAAAAGCCGACTTGGGTTGAAGTTGACGGTAAGAAATTGGAAGGCAGCTTTAAGCGTCTACCTGAGCGTTCAGACCTGTCTGCGGACATTAATGAACAACTAATCGTCGAACTTTACTCTAAGTAAAGTTAAGAGTTAAGAGAGGATAAAATGCAGGGTTCTGTTACAGAATTTCTAAAACCAAGGTTAGTCGACATCGACGCTATCAACCCAACGCGTTCTAAAATAGTTTTAGAACCATTAGAGCGTGGCTTTGGCCATACTCTGGGTAATGCTTTACGCCGTATATTACTTTCATCTATGCCTGGATGTGCAGTAACTGAAGTTGAAATCGACGGTGTATTACATGAGTACAGCGCGAAAGAAGGCGTTCAAGAAGACATCATTGAAATACTATTAAACCTTAAAGGTTTAGCAGTAACGTTAGAAGGCAAAGATGAAGTTTTTCTGACCCTGACTAAATCTGGTGTAGGCCCTGTTACTGCGGCTGATATTCAGCACGATGGCGATGTAACAATTGCTAATCCAGATCACGTTATTTGTAATTTAACTACAAATAACAGCGAGATCAGCATGCGTATTCGTGTTGAACGTGGTCGTGGTTATGTGCCGGCATCTAGTCGTTTATCCTCTGATGACGATGAGCGTCCAATTGGTAGATTGTTGCTTGATGCATCATTTAGCCCAGTTGAACGTATTGCGTACTCGGTTGAATCAGCTCGAGTTGAGCAACGTACAGATTTAGACAAGTTAATCATTGATATGGAAACAAACGGCACTTTAGATCCAGAAGAAGCGATCCGCCGTGCGTCTACTATCTTAGCTGAGCAATTAGATGCATTCGTAGATTTACGTGATGTAACTGAGCCAGAAGAGAAAGAAGAGAAGCCAGAATTCGATCCTATTCTACTTCGTCCAGTTGATGACCTTGAATTAACAGTACGCTCAGCAAATTGTTTGAAAGCCGAGCAAATTCAATATATCGGTGATTTAGTTCAGCGCACTGAAGTTGAGCTTCTTAAAACACCTAATTTAGGTAAGAAGTCTCTAACTGAAATTAAAGACGTGCTAGCTTCACGTGGACTTTCTCTGGGCATGCGCCTAGAAAATTGGCCACCTGCAAGTTTAGCTGAATAATCTAAATCACTATATTAGTTTAGTTAGAAGGATAGGGTCATGCGCCATCGTAAGAGTGGTCGTCAATTAAACCGTAACAGTAGCCATCGTAAAGCGATGTTTAGCAATATGGCAGGTTCTTTGGTGAAACATGAAATCATCAAAACTACTTTGCCTAAAGCGAAAGAGTTACGTCGTGTAATTGAACCTTTAATCACACTGGCTAAGACTGACAGTGTAGCAAATCGCCGTTTAGCGTTTGCTCGCACGCGTGATAATGAAGTTGTTGGTAAATTATTCAGTGAAATCGGTCCACGTAACGCGGATCGTCCAGGTGGTTACACTCGTATTCTTAAGTGTGGCTTCCGTACTGGTGATAATGCACCAATGGCTTATATTGAACTAGTTGGTCGCCCAGCGACTAGCGAAGCAGTTCAAGAAGACGCACAGTCTGCAGAGTAAGTCTTAAAGAAACCTAAAAGCCGAGCCTATGCTCGGCTTTTTCTTGCCTAAAATTTGTCAAACTATATGAACCAGTAATTACCTTCTATTATGGGCAATGACTCATAGATTCTGAATTGATAAGTTGTTTTGACAGCTGCTTTAATAGCTCTATCTAATTACTCTTTATTTACCATTCATTCAAAATAGCCTATCAGATTCTAGTTAAAGATCATTTCCACTATATATTGTGATTTACAGCTATTAATAATACCGCCGCGAATTGAGCTACAATTAGAGCAATCCCTAACGAAGTTTCTACTTATAGAGCTGATTAAAAGATATAACGTGCGTACTCTTATAAATATACCGGTACTAAGAACCTCAGAGTAAAGTTAACCATTACGGCCTAAGTAAACTTCCTCCTAAAATATGTAAAACTATTATTAAACATAGGCTGATCAATTTAATTCTCAGCTTTTGATTAATTTAAATGATTATAGGAATACGACTCTTGCTCTATTGGTTGTTTTTTCCGCATCGATGATCGAAATGTGTCTCTACCCGTTAGTAGTTGCCACAACTTTCATTTCAAATAGCTCTATGAACCTATTAATAATGGTAGTTTAGTTGTGTTTTTGAGCGTTTAGCTCAAATACTCAGCGAACAGCACATTATTTAAAGTTTTCTTCAAAAAAGGGTTGATCTGTTTTCGGATCTCCCTATAATGCGACCCCACTGAGACGGGAAACGCCAACGCATAGCGAGGCACGAACAACTCAGGGTGTTAAGTAAAACTTAGTTTGAATCCTTTTTAGAAAGTTTAAATTTAAGTGTTGACAAAAAAATAGGAAAGCGTAATATGCGCAGCCCTAGCGAGATAAAGTTTAACTTTATAATCGCAACGTTCTTTAACAATATAAAGCAATCATCTGTGTGGGCACTCGTACAGATTGAGTTCTAACAGCCAACCTACTTAGGTAGTGAGGCAAACAAATTAGAGTCTCAATTGAAAACTGAGTGACCAACAGAATAGCTATTTCGGTAATTATTCGGCACAGTCAATTCAATATCGAAAGATATTAAAATAAATTCAGAATTCATTGAGCTGTCGAAAGACATAAAACTTTTTAATTGAAGAGTTTGATCATGGCTCAG
>NZ_JADYWR010000015.1:0-110611 GCF_015864705.1 Pseudoalteromonas sp. NGC95 | reverse complement strand
CAGAAAGCCTCATTCTAGAGCCACGAAGGGGGCGAAGTTTTCCTCGTTCAGTCAACCCAAGACCACAGCGGTACGCTAGAAATAAAAAAGCCGTTCACCTTAAGTGAACGGCATTAGAGCTACGGCTCGCTTTTTTAGTTCTAAAAATAAAAAGTCCTGACACATAGCACTCGATCATTTATAAATAAAAGCTGTTACGGACGATAAGAACTGTATAGACATTATCTGATTATCAGCCTAGATAAGACAACCTACAAAAACAGATGTTTAATGCCCACAGCTCTGCATTATGTATAAGCACTTTATTGTTTACCTATTTGAAGTTTTCACCATAACTCTAGACTTACTCTTACCCGCGATTTTTAACTTCCAATGAGCATGTGTTAGCAACCAATTCGACAACTATACCAACCTGCATAAATCTCTGAGCAATTTAACGAATTAAATTGCACTATAACGTCGTTAAAAATTTTTATTTAGAACACTAGATACAAAAATTTTTGCCTAAATCTAGCGTAATTTCCTTAACCTTAAATAGACCCCATATATAAGCAGATTGGTATTACTTTATGCTACCAGCACATAGGTGTTTGAACTTTGCTTTCAAGGTTGTTTGCTCTCGAGGTGTAGATTGCTTTACTGTTTTGAATTTTTTAAAGCTAATGGCCTACTTTACTGGTTGGTATCATAAGTCTATGACGCTTAGTTCAGTTCAAAGTGTATTCATTAGCATTAAGTACTGTGTGTCGCTAAAGATTGCATGGCTGGTTTATTTGAGGCGCTATAGTATTGGGTTTGGGAATATTACATTATGCTTACTCATATATATCTTTAATACGATAGATATACAAACTCTTAATGAACTATCACACAACGCTATTATTGGGTAGACCATGCATAAAATAGTGCATATCAAGATAATATAAATCATAGAAAACATAAAAATGATAAATCAGGATTTTTACCGGATATTTTATAGATATTAGAAGATTTATTAGATTTTTTAAGCAGAGCGCTTAATAAAGAGATGGTGCCCGAGGCCGGACTTGAACCGGCACGACTTGTTAGTCGAGGGATTTTAAATCCCTTGTGTCTACCAATTCCACCACTCGGGCATCGAGTTTGCTAATTAAAGCGTGTGGAGTAAATTATATGGAGGCGGAACCCGGAGTCGAACCGAGGTAAACGGATTTGCAATCCGGTGCATGGCCACTCTGCCATTCCGCCTAAATGTATCCAGATAATTTGGAGCGGTACACGAGGCTCGAACTCGTGACCTCGACCTTGGCAAGGTCGCGCTCTACCAACTGAGCTAGTACCGCAAAATACTGTTTTATCAACTTCAAATCATCTTGGTAAAATAATTTAAAGTGGTGCCCGAGGCCGGACTTGAACCGGCACGACTTGTTAGTCGAGGGATTTTAAATCCCTTGTGTCTACCAATTCCACCACTCGGGCATCGAGTTTGCTAATTAAAGCGTGTGGAGTAAATTATATGGAGGCGGAACCCGGAGTCGAACCGAGGTAAACGGATTTGCAATCCGGTGCATGGCCACTCTGCCATTCCGCCTAAATGTATCCAGATAATTTGGAGCGGTACACGAGGCTCGAACTCGTGACCTCGACCTTGGCAAGGTCGCGCTCTACCAACTGAGCTAGTACCGCAAAATACTGTTTTATCAACTTCAAATCATCTTGGTAAAATAATTTAAAGTGGTGCCCGAGGCCGGACTTGAACCGGCACGACTTGTTAGTCGAGGGATTTTAAATCCCTTGTGTCTACCAATTCCACCACTCGGGCATCGAGTTTGCTATTAAAAGCAAGTGGATAAAACTAATATGGAGCGGTACACGAGGCTCGAACTCGTGACCTCGACCTTGGCAAGGTCGCGCTCTACCAACTGAGCTAGTACCGCATCATATTAATTCTAAATTAACCATTTTAAAAATTACACTTGGTAATGTAATTAAACCACAAAGTGGTGCCCGAGGCCGGACTTGAACCGGCACGACTTGTTAGTCGAGGGATTTTAAATCCCTTGTGTCTACCAATTCCACCACTCGGGCATCGAGTTTGCTAATTAAAGCGTGTGGAGTGTTGAAATGGAGGCGGAACCCGGAGTCGAACCGAGGTAAACGGATTTGCAATCCGGTGCATGGCCACTCTGCCATTCCGCCCCAATACTGGAGTAATAACCTTGAGATAAACTTGGAGCGGTACACGAGGCTCGAACTCGTGACCTCGACCTTGGCAAGGTCGCGCTCTACCAACTGAGCTAGTACCGCATTTTATTTATCAGTTATTTGAATTAACACATGATGATTTATGTGAACATTCAGGTAACTGATTAATTACCGTTTTGTTTATCTCGGGGGCTATGCCCTCTCAACACGGACGCATTCTACAGAGATTATTAAACGCGTCAATACAAAAAATGCTAGTTTTGAACTGTTTGCTTGTTTTTTATCTAAAACGGTGCGTTATTATACATTTAGAGTTAATTTTTAGTCAATTCACCCCATGCTGCACGTAAATATTGCATCATAGAACTCAAGGTTAAAAAGGTCGCAATGTACAGTAGTCCAAAACTTAAATAGTTCATCCACGTATCATATTGCCAAATCAAACCGATAATGGCTAACATTTGTGCAGCCGTCTTTATTTTACCCATATTTGATACAGCTACATTACCACGCTTACCCTGCTCTGCCATCCATTCACGAAGTGCAGATATGATAATTTCACGGCTTATTATAATAAGAGCAGGTATTGTCATATACATTGACTGGTACTGATCAGATAACGCTACAAGTGCAGCACATACCATTACTTTGTCAGCAACAGGATCTAAAAAAGCACCAAAAGGAGTTGATTGCTCAAGCTTTCTTGCCAAATAACCGTCTAATATATCGGTGATCGATGCAAGCCAAAAAATAAAGGCGGCAGCAAAAAAAGCCCAGCTATAAGGCAAATAAAATATCACCAAAAAAACGGGGATAAGAAAAAGTCTAAATGTTGTGAGTGTGTTTGGAATATTCCACATAACTACTTGGATATGTCTTTTTTGCTATATTCGCATGTAGGGCTAGCCCTTGTCATGCAAATGGTTAAATATCTTCTCAGCCATGTCAGGGCTGATCCCAGGAACTTTCTTTAACTGTTCTATATTAGCAGCTTTTACACCCTGCATGCCCCCTAAATATTTTAATAATGTTTGGCGACGCTTAGAACCTACTCCATTTATTTCTTCTAGTAGTGATTGTGTACGTTGTTTTTGTCGTTTATTACGATGCCCTGCAATAGCAAAACGGTGAGACTCATCACGTATATGCTGAATCAAATGAAGCGCAGGCGCATCTGAATCCATCGGAATGGTTTTGCGTCCACCATCAATCAATAGTGTTTCAAGACCGGGTTTACGACTCGTTCCTTTTGCAACACCGACTAATAAAGGCATTTTAGTGTGCGGCCAATTAGAAAAGTACTGTTCAGCGCGTCCTAACTGCCCCTTACCGCCATCAATAAAGATAACGTCTGGAATTTTGTCTTCGTCTACTAACTTGTTATAGCGCTTGTTAAGTGCAAATTCCATTGCAGCATAATCATCGCCACCTGTAATACCTGTTACGTTGTAGCGCCTATACTCTTTCGTATTTGGGCCTTGTGAGTCAAATACAACACAACTTGCAACGGTGTTCTCCCCCATGGTGTGGCTTATATCAAAACACTCCATTCGGGTAATATCGTCAAGTCGCAGTGTTGCTTTTAATTGTGCATAACGTTTATTAATAGAGTCTTGGGTACTTTGTTTAACCGCAATACTGTTTAATGCATTTTTATTGGCCAGTTGTAAGTATTGCGCACGCTCACCACGAGTGACCACTTTAAGGATTACTTTGCGCTCACTTATTTGTGTAAGCGCTTCGCCGAGTGCCCCGCTCTCTTCTATTTCAAACGGTAATATGATTTCTTTTGCAATACGCCCTGTTGCTCCTGGCGCTAAATAGTACTGTCCTAAAAATGAAGTCAATATTTCTTGCTCACTCGAATCTTTAGGTACTTTTGGAAAATAGGTTTTACTACCCAGTACTTTATGATCGCGGATCATTAATAAATGAATGCCGTTTAACCCGTTTAAATGCGCAAAACCGACAACATCCATTTCTGCAAAGTTGCCAGAAATAGACTGTTGCTCCTGCATTTTACGAAGTAGCATTATTTGGTCGCGAACTTTTGCCGCCAATTCAAAGTTTAATTGCAGGCTGGCTGCTTCCATTTTTTTTATTAAATCAGCAATAACTTCGTGAGATTTACCCGTTAAAAATTTACGAACATAGTCAACTTGCTCACTGTAATCATCATCAGTTACTTTATTTACACATGGAGCTGAGCAACGTTTAAGTTGATATTGCAGACACGGGCGACTTCTTGCGCGGTAATAAGCATCTTCACATTGACGAACAGGAAATATTTTTTGCATTAAGCGCAAGCTTTCAGATACCGCTCCTGCGCTTGGGAAAGGCCCAAAGTACTCACCTTTAATTTTACGACTGCCACGATGAAATGCTAAACGAGGGTGTTTATGGCTAGTGAGTAAAATATAGGGGTACGACTTATCGTCGCGTAATAATATGTTGTACCGAGGCTGATATTTTTTTATTAGATTATTTTCAAGCAGCAGCGCTTCGGTTTCAGTATTGGTGAGGGTGACTTCAATGTTACAAATATTACTCACTAAAACGCGTGTTTTGCTATCGGTAATGTTACTTCTAAAGTAACTGCTCACACGCTTTTTTAGATGCTTTGCTTTACCAACATAAATAACTTGGTTGTCACTATCAAGCATGCGGTATACGCCCGGCTCACTTGATAGCGTTTTGAGAAAATGTACGTGATCGAATTCAGACATAAATTATAGTTAGTACGAAACGTCTATATCAATCATTTTATGACGAATAGCTAAATGGGTAAGCTCAACATCACCACCTACATTTAACTTTTCAAACATACGGTAACGATAGCTATTTACTGTTTTAGAGCTTAGATTTAAGCGTTCAGCTATATTTTGTGCTTTTTCACCTTTGGTGATCATAAGCATAATTTGCAGTTCGCGCTCAGATAAACTCTGAAAAGGGTTTTCATCTGTGCGGCCTGTCACTTGTGCAAGCGCTATCTGCTGTGCAATTTCAGGTGCAATGTAACGCTGACCAGCATGAACACAACGAATGGCACGAACCATTTCGTCAGAGCCTGCACCTTTAGTTAAAAAGCCATGTGCACCAATTTGCATTACCTTGCTCGGAAACGGGTCTTCACAATTAACAGTAAGCACAATAATTTTTACATCTGGGCAGTAACGACAAATCTTTTTAGTCGCTTCTAATCCGCCCATGCCTGGCATATTCATATCCATTAATACTATGTTTGGCGCATGCTGACGACAAAACTGTACAGCCTCTTCGCCAGTTTTAGCTTCGCCAATTACTTTAAACCCTCGTACGTCATCAAGAATACGCTTGATTCCTGTTCGTACAAGTTCATGGTCATCAACTAAAAGTACATTAATCAATGGAACATCCTCACTTACCTAACAACATGCAATTTAATTAAATTAATTTGCCACAGTAACATACATAAAGCGAAACAATAATTAATATTATTGCCTCGCTCTAATAGTTTAAGATGACGATTTTTCGCTAAATCTGTCAACCCATAACGCAATGATACCATCACCCGTTACATTACACGCAGTACCAAAGCTATCTTGTGCTAAATAAAGTGCAATCATTAATGCAACAGCACCTTCATTAAACCCAAGCATGCTTGTTAATAAACCAAGCGCCGACATGACTGCACCACCTGGCGCACCCGGTGCTGCAATCATTACTACACCTAACATCATAATAAACGGTAGCATACCCATTAATGAAGGAACTTCCATGCTTGGCGATAAAAACATAACAGCCATTGCACAGGTTACTATAGTGATAGTTGAGCCAGATAAGTGAATAGTCGCGCAAAGTGGCACTGTAAAGTTAGCTACATCTTCTTTAACGTTATTTGCTTTACTTGATTGAAGCGATACTGGAATCGTTGCTGCACTTGACATAGTACCTAACGCTGTAAAGTAAGCTGGTAGCATATTTTTAACTAATTCGATTGGATTACGTTTTAACAATATACCTGTCGCTATATATAAAACGCTTAACCATAACCAATGCATAACAAGCGCTGCAATTAGTACTACACCAAATGTTTGCAACGTATCTACCACAGTGCCTGCCACCGTCATTTCGGCAAATACGCCAGCAATGTAAAATGGTAAAGCAGGGATAATTACTTTCGATAATAACCCGTCCACTACATCACGACCCTGATCAGACACCTTTTTAAGCGTATCAAGTTCTAGTTGGCTCATGCCTATACCAAATACAAAAGCAGTCACTAATGCGGTCATTACACCCATCAGAGGTGGAATTTCTAAATCAATAAAACTACCTATTTCAGTAGCAACTTCTGCTTCAAATGTAATGCCACCACTTAAAAAAGGGATAACAGCACTTACTAATAAAAATGCAAGCGTACCTGCAATAATGGTAGAGCTGTAAGCAAACCCTACTGTTTTACCAAGTAAGTGACCAGACCCTTTTGGTAGGCCAGCAATACCCGATGCAATAAAAAATAAAATGATAAGAGGGATGGTAAAGGAGATAATTTGACCAATCAGCTCTTTTACTGTAAATAAAAGTTCAACACCAGTTATAGGTACATATAGTCCGACTAAGATACCGGCCACAATACCGGCAATTAATTTTAAGATTAACTTCATTGTGATTGCTTAATTGAATTTAGATACGTGTTTTTATCATGTTTTAGACGCATTGTGTGATAAAACTATTCAAGTTACATTCATATGCACAAATAACGAACAAATACAGCTTGATCCAATGCTCTTTCGAACATTTTTTGACTAAACGAGTTTTTACTCTTTAAATTTCAAATTAAGCCCGCACCTATAATAACTAAAGCACCGTTAATAATTGATTTTTATTTCGGCTGGTTATAAGCCCAATAGATATATGTTATAGCCAAACTTTACTTTAGTTTTTTTAAACTCACAGTAAAGTGTGTTTATATAGTTAGTAGCAAAGGCTATTAACACGTTGATCAGATTGCATCCAAAGGAACATTATGTCTACTATTTTTGAAGATAACTCACTAAGCATCGGTAATACACCGCTGGTAAAACTTAACCGTGTTACAGGTGGGAATGTATACGCTAAAGTTGAATCTCGTAATCCAAGCTTTAGTATCAAATGCCGCATTGGTGCATCGATGATTTGGGAAGCTGAAAAGTCAGGTCAGCTTGTTGAAGGTAAAGAACTTATAGAGCCAACATCGGGGAACACCGGTATTGCACTTGCATTTGTTGCAGCAGCACGTGGTTACAAGTTAACGCTTACTATGCCAAACACCATGAGCCTAGAACGTCGCAAGCTATTAAAAGCATTAGGTGCAAATCTAGTACTTACCGACGGTGCTAAAGGTATGAATGGCGCAATTGAAAAAGCAAAAGAAATTCAAGCAACAGCACCTGATAAGTATATTTTATTACAACAATTCGAAAACCCTGCAAACCCAAAAATTCACTTTGAAACAACAGGCCCTGAAATTTACGATGCGCTTGACGGCAAAGTAGACTTTTTTGTAGCAGGTGTAGGTACTGGTGGTACTATTACAGGTGTTAGCCGCTACCTTAAAACAGAAAAAGGTTTAAACGTTAAGTCTATTGCTGTTGAGCCAACTAACTCTCCTGTTATTAGCCAAACGCTTGCCGGTGAAGAAATTAAACCTGGCCCTCATAAAATCCAAGGTATTGGTGCAGGCTTTATCCCTGGCAACTTAGATATGGACTTAATTGATGGTGCCGAGCTTGTATCTAACGAAGACGCAATTGCAATGGCGCATCAGTTAATGAAAAAAGAAGGTATTTTAGTCGGTATTTCGTCAGGTGCCGCGGTTGTTGCAGCTAAGCGAATTGCTGAAAAACCTGAAAACGCAGATAAAAATATTGTTGTTATCCTACCTAGTGCAACTGAGCGTTACTTATCAAGCCCAATGTTTGATGAAGAATTTAGTGAGCAAGAGCTAGTACAATAAGTAATTTTAAGATTTTTAAAAGGATGCTTTAGGCATCCTTTTTTATTATTTATTATCCAATTTTCTATTTATTGCCCCCCATACCTTTACATCTTCCTAGATAAACCACACACTTTAAAAAAACTAATTAATAATAACTAATATGAAAAAAATCACGAGTTTATTAAGTTTGGTTATCTGTTTATTTTTATCAGCCTGTGGAGACGATACCAAAACACTTGGCGACACTCCTGGCGATACAGCAACCGCTTATTTTGATGCGCTTTATAACCAGCAAGACCTTCAAAAAGCCAGCACCATGGCAACACCCAATCTTACGCGCATCATGAAATCCTACGGCACTGCAAAACAGTTTTCCCGTAACTTAGTAAATATGCAATATGATGAAGTAACTATTGAAGTTGATATGACCAATATGAGCATCCGTGAACAATACGGTGATAACGCCAAAATAAACCTTATTTTTACCGGCTATTTAAATGGTGATAAAATTGACGAAATGCGCAGTGTAAAAATGCTTCGTAAAAAGGGCAAATGGTACATAGATAAAATAGTTGCCGACCCTTACGCTCGTTAAAATAAATGAATTAAACATAAAAAGGCCTTACATTTGTAAGGCCTTTTTCGCTTTAGTTAGTATTTAAAATACTGCGCTACAGCTCACCTGGTTGAAAATTATCAACTGCAATGGCTTTCTTTCGTAACTTATTAGCGTGATGCATTGCATCAGCATCCGTTTGCTCTAACAACTTATTTTCAAGCGCATAATTTATAGCACCTTCAATATCAAGCGTTGCAGGCACACTGCCCTTACGCTGCCATTGTTTTAGATCTTTAAACTGCGCTTGCATATCATGCATAGCTAAAAATGCGCTTTCCATGACCCCTGTACCTGCATTTTCATCTACATAACATAAATGCGTTAAGCGGTTTCTAAATACACCCGGTTGAGTCATACGCTCACAAATACTTTGTGCTATTTCATCACTTGGTCTGTGGTAATGATTTCCAAGCGGGAATACGATACGTTTAAAGGTAAAATTAACAACCGGATTTGAAAAGTTTTTAAAGAAGCCATTAAACGCTTGGCCAATTTCAAATAATGAGTTCTCAATAGCATATTTTACAAATGGTAAATCAGCTTGTTGGCGCCCTTCGTCTTCATAACGTTTTAAAACAGTTGATGCTAAGTACAAATGACTTAATACATCACCCAAACGTGCCGATATCATTTCTTTTCGTTTAAGCTCACCGCCAAGCATTAACATAGCCACGTCTGTGCAAATAGCTAAGCCTCGGCTCATTCTGCTCAGTTGCTTATAATAAACAGCCGTTTCACCACCTACAGGCGCTTTAGCAAAATAACTACGTGTTAAGCCATGCACAAATGCCATACCTGCATTACTTGCTGCAAATATTATATGGTTCATTAATAAACCATCAAATTGTTCCAGTGCTGCGTCGTCATCTTCCATTGCAGCGGCTTCCATTTCTTTTAAAACAAATGGATGACAGCGTGTTGCACCTTGGCCAAATATCATTAAGTTACGCGTTAAAATATTCGCGCCTTCAACCGTAATTGATACTGGAATACCCATATAGCCATGCGCCAAATAGTTATTAGGCCCTACTTGAATTCCTTTACCTGAATGAATATCCATTGCATCGTTCATTACCGTACGACCCATTTCAGTCATATGGTATTTAGCAATCGCGGTTACAACCGACGGGCTTAATTTTAAATCAATCGCACCTGCGGTCATTAATCGGCACGACTCAAGTGTGTAAGTTAAACCACCAATACGTGCAAGTGCCTCTTGCACACCTTCAAACTGCCCTATAGATACACCAAACTGCTGGCGTACCATGGCATATGCCGATGTCATTTTTGAAGCTAAATGTCCAGTTGCTGCACTCAATGCTGGTAGTGATATACCACGCCCTGCACTTAAACACTCAACAAGCATTCTCCAGCCACGCCCTGCACACTCTTGTCCACCAATGATCCAGTCCAGTGGTATAAATACATCTTTACCGTAAGTGGTACCATTCATAAAGGCCATATTAAGCGGATAATGACGCTCACCCGTTTCAACACCCGGATGATCGGTTGGTATTAGTGCACATGTAATGCCTAGCTCTTTCTTATCACCTAATAAAGCATCAGGGTCATACATTTTAAATGCTAAGCCGAGTACAGTAGCCACGGGTGCAAGCGTAATGTAACGCTTTGACCAATTTAAACGCAGGCCCATTACTTGCTCGCCATTGTGCTCACCCATACACACCACGCCCGAATCAGGAATGCTGCCAGCATCAGAGCCCGCCTCTGGTCCCGTTAATGCAAAACAAGGAACATCTGTACCATTAGCTAAACTTGGCAGCCAACGATCTTGCTGCTCTTTAGTACCATAGTGAAGAAGTAACTCGCCCGGACCTAAGCTATTAGGCACCATAACAGTGACTGCGGCTGTTAAGCTTTTAGTCGAAATTTTTGACACTATCGTTGAATTAGCAATTGCCGAGAACTCACGACCGCCAAATTTTTCAGGAATGATCAGCGCAAAAAAACCTTCTGTTTTTAGGTAATCCCACACTTCTTTTGGTAAGTCTTTGTCTTTTTGTACAATTTGATAATCATCAAGCATCGCCAATAAGGTTTCTACTTGGTTAGCCATAAATGCGTTTTCTTTATCGCTAAGCTCTGGTTTAGGAAAGCGGTGCAGTTTTTGCCAGTCTGGGTTACCACTAAATAACTCACCATCCCACCAAACATCACCTGCTTCCATCGCCTCTCGCTCTGTTTGCGATAATGGCGGAAGCACCTTTTTGAACATTTTAAACGTAGGACGACTAATCAAGTTTAGGCGAATATCTTTAACCGCAAAAATAACCACCACCACGACCAGCAATATTATAAATATTAACATGCGCACATTCCTTACACATTGAATGAAAATAGTAACTTAATTATGACCCATCTTAATTTAAATACAATCATTGCACGACGAGTCGTGAGCCTTAACGCATTCATTTTATTGTTTTAAACATCACTGCTATTATCAACGTTTTAATAACAATAAATTAAAGGAATAGCATGACCCCCTTTCGATTTAAACTAAGTATGAGCGCCTTAATGGTAGCAAGCACTCTTGCTTTAACGGCCTGCGATGCGCAAGTAACGATAGACACTACCGATTCAGCACACACTAAAAAAGCTGTAACAGCTAAAGATGCAAATACATTTATAACAAACACAGAAAAAGAACTAAGTGCACTTTATTTAGAATCGAGCCGCGCAGAATGGATTTACGCAAACTTTATTACTCATGATACGTCGGCTCTATCGGCTGAAGTTAACCGTAAAATGACCGAAACAGTCGTGCGTTTAGCAAATGAAGCTGCAAAATACGACGAACTAGAGCTTGATTACGATGCTCGCCGTAAGCTTGATAAACTAAAACTAGCACTTACACTTCCTGCCCCACAAGACGCTGATAAAACAGCGCAACTTTCACAAATTGTCGCAAAGCTTGGCGGGCTATACGGTAAAGGTAAATACTGTAAAGAAGACGGCACCTGTTTAAGCCTTGGCGACATGACTTCAAAAATGGCCACCAGCCGAGATTACAACGAACTACTTGATTTATGGCAAGGCTGGCGTCAAATATCAAAACCAATGCGCTCACTTTACGAGCAACAAGTAGTGCTGACCAACGAAGGTGCAAAGGAGCTTGGTTATGCCGATACGGGCGCTATGTGGCGCAGTAAATACGATATGCCTGCTGATGACTTCACCACCGAGCTTGACCGTATTTGGGGCCAAGTTAAACCACTGTATAACTCGCTACATTGCCATGTTCGCGCAAAGTTAGGTGAAAAGTACGGCACCGACAAAGTACCTCAAGATCAGCCAATACCAGCGCACTTACTTGGTAATATGTGGGCGCAAGCATGGGGTAATATTTACGATGTAGTTGCACCAGAAAACGCCGATCCGGGTTACGACGTAACCGAGTTATTAGCTCAAAATAATTACGACGAACTTAAAATGGTAAAAGGGGCTGAAAACTTTTTTACCTCAATGGGTTTTGACGCACTACCAGAGACATTTTACGAGCGTTCACTGTTTGTAAAACCAAAAGACAGAGATGTGCAGTGTCATGCATCAGCATGGAATATCGATAGCAAAGACGATTTACGCATTAAAATGTGTATTCAGCGCACAGGCGAAGAGTTTTCAGTTATTCACCATGAATTAGGTCATAACTTTTATCAACGCGCTTATAATAAACAACCTTTATTTTATCAAGAAAGTGCAAACGATGGTTTTCATGAAGCCATTGGAGACACCATTGCCTTATCGGTTACACCGGGTTACTTAAAAGAAATCGGCTTACTTGAACAAGTACCTGATGAATCTAAAGATATTGGTTTATTAATGAAAATGGCACTTGATAAAGTCGCCTTTGTGCCGTTTAGCTTAATGGTTGATCAGTGGCGCTGGCAGGTATTTTCAGGTGAAGTAACCCCAGAGAACTACAATAAAGCATGGTGGGAACTACGTGAAAAATACCAAGGAGTGCAAGCTCCTATCGCACGTAGCGAAAATGATTTTGATCCGGGTGCTAAGTACCACGTCCCGGGTAACACGCCTTATACACGTTACTTTTTAGCGCATATTTTGCAATTTGAGTTTCATCGCAGCTTATGTGAAATTGCCGGTAACGATAAAGCCATTCATCGCTGCTCTATTTATAACTCAAAAGAAGCAGGGGATAAGCTAAACGCTATGCTTGAAATGGGTTCGTCTCGCCCTTGGCAAGAGGCGCTTGAAACTGTAACAGGTAAGCCGCAAATGGATGCAACAGCAATGCTCGATTACTTTGCACCATTACAAACATATTTAGATAAACAAAACGAAGGCCGCAACTGCGGCTGGTAAATAGCGCTGAACAAAAAGCCCGCTAAATTTAGCGGGCTTTTTAATATTACTTTTGTATTAACTAAGTACGGGACTTAATTAAAACTGAAAACGCATGTTAGCAAAGTACGCATCGTTATCAGAATCATCAGCGTTGTTTTCGTAACCCACCTTTACACCAATATTTTTATTGATGAAGTGTTGAGCACCAAAGCTGTAAGTGTCTTGCTTGTTGTAGTTAGCAAATACAGATGTTGCCTTTGAAAAGTAGTAGTTAGTTTCTGCTACCCACTGGTTTTCTGCATCATCAATGCTTTCGTATTTACCTTCAAAAGTAAGGTAGTTACCTTGCTGTAAATCAATAAAGTATTTAGCAGCTACTGCACGGTAATCAAAATCGTCGTCTGATGTAAGTGTAACACCTACGTAATCTGTGCTGTTTAGCATGTAGTTGTAAGCTAAATCAAATAATGCGTAATCATCGCCGTCTTTGTTTTCAACTAGTGTTACTTTTGCAAGTAAATCAGGGTTGAAAAAGTAACCACCCGTCAGTTTATAAAGCTCACTGTTAGAACCTGAATCTAGGTCTGTATTCTCGTAAGATGCGCCAACAACAAATTCATTAATGAAGTATTCACCACCAACTGATGTTAAATCGCCAAAGTCGTCATCAGCGTAGCCACCATATACGTTAGTTTGTTTATTGATGTATTCAAACTGATCGTACGGACCTAAAGTTTTTTTAGGAGATAAGTAGTAAATAGAATCTACAGCAACGGTGTCGTTGTTATCGCTATTTTTATAGCTTAGGTTACTAATTGAATTGTAGCTGTCTGCAGCAGCCGCAGTGCTAGATAATAAAATGCTCGAAATAATAACTGCTAATTTTTTCATTGTAAGACTTCCCTATGTACATTGCTTTTTATGCTCTAGCTGTATTGCTAAAGTCGAGGCACATGCTAACGTTAGGAAACTGAATGAAAACTTAACTAACCAGTTGTATTTATTAAGTTAATTGTAAGGAAGTGTTGTAAACTGTAAAATTAAAGTAGTTGCAACATCTAGTCAACAACTACTTAAAACATGTACCGCAGCTTAAAGCGCGTGTTGGCTAATAATACGATAAACATCGTTAATATTATCGCCAGACTTAAACTCTTTACTAATTGGTGTTGGATCTGAGCCAACCCATATTTTTAGCTCGGCATCTAAGTCAAAATGGCCTGCACTTTCTTTACTAAACTTGGTAATTTTAGAGTAAGCAATACTCACCATTTCCATTTTAGAGCCGGTCATACCTTGCTTATCAATTAAGATTAAGCGCTTATTAGTAAAAATAAACATATCACGTACTACTTTATATGCTTTTTCTACTTGCTCGCCGTCAATTAATGTATTGGCGAGGATTTTCTCTAAATCAGAATCGTCAACTTCGCTTGCATTACCCATAAGTCCGCTAAGTAAACCCATTATACTTTCTCCTGTTTAAATATTTGATTCTCTAATGTGTGACCATTAACTAACTGCCTGTACTGCCAGTGTTGTTGATGACAAAAATTCAGTAGTGCAATATCAAGTGGATCGCTCGTTGGCTGATACTCAACAACATATTCTTTATGTTGGCTCATATACACCCGGCTCACCCCTGCAATTGCTTGAAGCCGTTGCTCAACATTTTGATAAGCTTCGCTTAGCATTAATGTATAAAAGTGTTTATCGGTATTGTTTGTTTTTGTTTGATGCTCGCTTAGTACGCCTTTATCTAAATGAAGCACCTGTGAGCATAGTCGTTCAAGCTCAGTTAAATCGTGAGAGCTTAAAATAAACGTAGCCTGTTCACTTAATTCAGATACTAGCTCGCGTACTTCTCTGGCATGAATCGGATCAAGCCCTGCGGTTGCTTCATCAAGCATTACAATTTGTGGCGCGCCAATAAGTGCTTGCGCTATCGTAACGCGCTTGCGCATACCGTGCGATAAATCCCCTGCACGCTGCTTTGCAATTTCTTTTAAGCCAACCAAGTCAAGTACACGTAGCGCCTCAGTTTGACTTTGCTTAGCACCCATACCTTGCAGTTTTGCATAAAAAGCGAGTTGCTTATCTATATTAAAACGAGGGTCAAGTTGCGCGTCTTGCGGTAATGCACTTACTTTATTAAATAAAGCAGCGCTCCCTGGTTTATGCCCTAATATTTCAAGGCTGCCTTTACTTGGCGCTATATAGCCGCACAACAAACTAAATAAGGTGGTTTTACCCGCACCATTTGGCCCAACAAGCGCCACTGGCGCACCTTTATTAATCTCAAAGTCCACATTATTAAGCGCAAGTTTTGCACCATACGATTTACTCAAACCGCTGGCTGTAATTAATGGTCTCATAGTGAGCTCCTTGCAAAAATACGTTGAGCAACGCTTAGTAACACCGCAGTTTGCACAAGGGGAATAGCCACAGCGCTTAATAATGGTAAATTTTGCCCCGCTAATAACTCTATTTGCACACCCGGAAATAAATAATCAAGCAAGCCTAATGCGGGTATTTGCCATTGCAATATACCAACTACAATACCGCCTGCTGCAAAATATAAAATTGCCAATACAATAGATAAACGCGATGAGCGAGCAAAGGTATTTATTAACGTCATAAGTGCTACAAATGGACATAAAGTAACAACCAATATTAAAAATATAGAAAGCGCACGGGCAAAACCACCAGCCAGTAAACTTGGATCTCTAAACCCTAGTACAGCAAGCGTAGCCACAAGAGTAATGCCCACTAAGCAGGCTAATACCGCTAATTGCCCTAAAAAACGACCAAACAGTATTTCAAAGCGAGTGGAGCGCAGTGATAAAAACCTTAGTGTGCCGCGCTCTCTATCGCCCACCGTTTGGTCGCTACAAATAAATAAACCAAAAACAGGAAAGCTATACAGGGCTATTAACCAGTACATAGCAAATTCGGCCTCAGGCCAATCAAGCAGCTTACTTAAACCAATGGAGCCTGATATATCACGGGCTATTTGCTCAAAATCGGGGGCACTTACAATGCCTACTGCCTGCCCTATTGGGTAGCGCAGTATTATTAGCCACACCAATGCAAAGGCTGCTAATGCAATAAGTCCACGTTTTGTTAAAAACATACGTACAAGCTCAAATCCCGCTATTTGCGTTAATCGCCCTACGTTTATCGGTAATGGTGTTGCCATTGACTATCCTTAATGACTTTTTATTTTCTGTGTATTTATCCACACTAAGTGTAAACACCTTGAATTACCAGCAAAAAAAAGCCCACCTATGGCGAGCTTTGTAACAATACATTTAAATGTAACAGCATAAATTGCGATATAAATTATAAATGCTGCTTATAAACCTCAAGTGCTTGGCTTAAATCGCTAATTAAATCTTCAACATCTTCAAGACCAATATGCAAGCGAATAACCGGGCCTAAATCCCAACCTGTATTTGAACGCAGCCCTTTCATAGTTAAATTAGCGGTTACTAAACTTTCAAAACCGCCCCACGAAAAGCCCATTTTAATATGCTCAAGGCTATCTAAAAATGCATCAATCGCTTTTTGATTACCGGTTTTCATGACAAATGAAAACAACCCATTACTGCCATCAAAATCACGTTTAAAAAACTCATGCCCTGGGCAGGTTTCAAATGCAGGGTGGCGAATATGATCAACAAGCTCATGTTGTTCAAGCCATTTAGCTACTTCTATTGCTGCTTTTTCATGTTGATTTAAACGCACACCCATTGTACGCAGGCCTCTAAGCGCTAAATACGCATCATCGGCACTGGTACATTGCCCTAGTAAGTACGAGTTTTCGCGCAAGGTTGGCCAGTACTTTTTATTAGCAACAGCCACCCCCATCATCACGTCCGAATGGCCGACAATATACTTCGTTGCAGCCTGAATACTAATATCAACACCGTGCTCTAGCGGACGATAATGCAAACCGTTGCCGTAGGTATTATCAAGTATGGTCATTACGTTATGCTCATTGGCTACTTTTACCATAACAGGCACATCTTGCACTTCCATCGTAATAGAACCTGGAGATTCTAAAAACAATACTTTGGTATTTGGCTGAATGTAGTCTTTAATACCTGCGCCAATGGTTGGCGGGTAGTAGGTTGTTGTAATGCCCAGCCCCACTAAAATTTTATCGCAAAAATCGCGAGTTGGTTCGTACACGTTATCAACCATTAAAATATGATCACCGGTTTTTAAAAACGATAAAAATACTTGGCTAATCGCCGCCGCGCCACAAGGGTATAGTGCACAGCCTTCGCCGCCTTCAAGTTCTGTAATCGCTTCTTGTAGCGCAAAGTGTGTTGTTGTTCCCCGGCGCCCATAAAATAACGTTTTATCGCCACGGGTTTTAGCTGCTTCTTTTAGATCTGCTACGGTATCAAATACAATGGTAGATGCACGCTGTACAACGGGATTTACTACGCCATGTGTATAGGCTTTTTTGCGCCCTGATGATACCAGCTGAGTGTTTTTATTACTTTTACTCGACATTGTTAATCCTTAAGGGTTTGTGCGCCAATGCTCAATTAAATAACGAGAGATAGAATCGGTTCTAGGCAGTTTTAAATGCTCCCCTTCTTCGTGCCAATTACCAAATTGCTCTAAGTCTTCACGACTAAACCATTTTGCATCGTCTAGCTCTTCTTTATCTACGTTAATTTCCTCAGATGTCGCCTCTGCAAAAAAACCAAGCATAATGGACGATGGGAACGGCCATGGCTGAGATGCAACATAACGTACGTTATCAACCTCTATACCTGCCTCTTCTTTAACTTCACGCGCAACAGCTTGTTCCAGTGTCTCCCCTGGGTCTACAAATCCAGCAAGCGACGAATACATACCAGTGGGCCACGCGGCTTGGCGACCTAATAAACAGCGTTCTACTCCGTCAGCAAAAACTTTAGTAACCACCATAATTACCGCAGGATCGGTGCGCGGGAATGTAGGATGCTTACAGTTTTCGTTTTCACACACTCTAGAGTGCCCGGCTTCCACTGAACGGTTTTTACTACCGCAGCGCCCACAAAAACGGTGCGTGGCATGCCAATAACATAACCCTCTCGCAAGGGCGGCTATTGAGGCATATTTAATGGTTACTTGAGGCCCATATTGGCGAATATCAAAAAACTGAGCGCCCTCTATTAAAGGCGTAAGTACGCTTTCATCCAGATCAGATACATCCAATGCAAACACACCATGTTTAGCATTATTTAAACCAACAAAAATAGCACTCGTTAAATCTAAATGCGCCACTTGTTGATACGTTAAATAGCTTACTTTAGGGGTATCTTTAATAAATAGGGTTTGATTATTTTTAACTAAAACCCATTTACTTTGCGCCGACATTTGCGCTTTAAGCCACGATGGGTCTTTACGAAAATTTGAGCCTCTATCTAGTGGCATGTTGCTATAATGAAGCATGTAAGTCCTTGGTAACTCGTTATGCTTTAAAATTACCATAATCATTTAGCAAACCCAATTGATTACAGTAATAAAAAAAGCCTATATAAGGCTTAATTCATCTATTACGGCTTTGTATTAAAATCTCTCATGTTGCAGGCACTTAGCTTGCACCTTTTTAACTATTTTTTGCTGTTAAAGGAGCAAGGTATTATCAATTAAATGAAATTGCTCAGCGCTTTGTTTTAATACCTCTGCAGTTAACCGGTCAGCACCGTATACATCGCACGGTACATTATATTGATTTTTTAAATGCCCAAGTAACAAAGCAAAGTCACCATCGCCAGAGAGCAAAATAACCTTATCAAGATTCTTACCCTGCTCTAACATGTCTATTGTTATGCCTACATCCCAGTCACCTTTTGCACTGCCATCACGACGTTGAATAAATGGCTTTAGCTTTACGTCAAAGCCAATCGCACGCAAAATATTTTGAAACTGATTTTGCTTTTCATCACCTCGATAAATAGCGTACGCAAAAGCACATTCAATATTGTATTGCGCCTGCATTACCCGCCAAAACGCATTGTAGTCAAAGTTTTTTCCGTAACTCTCGCGGCACGTGTAATAAATATTTTGCACATCAACAAAAATACCTACGCGTGGTTTCGTGCTTTGCTGCTCGTTTTGTAAAGTCATTTAGTGTCCTAGTGAGGATTAATAGCAATAAAAGTAACGTTATAAAATAAGTGTACCTTGCAATTTATATTTAAGTAACCTAAATTAGTTACATACCCTTATGTAACCAATATTGGTTACATATTAAAAAGTAACCATTTTGAGATTTTTATGATTGGTGTGATCAGCGGCGATATTATTAAATCGCAAACAATCCCTAAGCAGCAATACGATGCCATGCTTTATCAACTAGAGCAAAGTTTGCGAAACATTTCGGGGGAGCAAACACTTTGGAATATATACCGAGGCGATGCCTTTCAGTTACAAGTTAATAATCCTGAGCTCCTTTTTAAAAATGCCATACTTGTATATTTACACCTTAAATCGTCAGGTTATGAGCTGCGCCAAAGCTTGGCACTTGGGCAAATAGATAACCCACGCAGCGATATAAAAACAGCAACCGGTTCTGCTTTTACCCTTTCGGGGCAAGGCCTTGATAAAATAGGTAATCAACGCTTTGTTTTTAATATTAATGAGCAGCAGCTTGATGAAAGCTTAAATCTTAATTTAGCCTTTGCTGACGTATTACTCACTAAAATCACGCAAAAACAAGCAAATGCCCTGTATGTCTATTTAACATCATCAGACAACAGCCACGCGGCACTGGCTAAAGAGCTTAAAACAAGTCGCGAAAATGTAACAAAACTACTAAATTTAGCGCACTACCAACTTATAGAACGCTTTATTAAGCACACACAACACGTTATAAAAAATATAATTAAAGGAGGTGAATAATGGAGTTTTCACTTTTACTGGTCGCGCTTATTATTGGCCACTTACTCGCTGATTTTTACTGGCAACCTATGAGTTGGGTAAACGACAGAAATACCCGTCACTTTAAAGCCAGTAAGCTTTATTTTCATGTACTAGTGCATGGTGTAACAAGTGCACTCATTATTACCGTGTGGGAATACACATTCGGGTGGCAGCAACTAAGCAGTGTTTTAATTGCCACGGCGAGCATTATGCTGAGCCATTACTTTATTGATATAGCTAAATCGTATTCTAATAAAGGCGTGGTGCCTTTTTTACTAGATCAAATAGCGCACATACTCGTTATTATTGCGCTCAGTATTTGGCTAACTGATAACAGTAGCTTTATGGCTGCAATTAATAATATGCTCACTGATCCCAAAATACTGTGGGTGGTGTGTGGTTATTTAATTATTTTAAGTCCCAGCGCCGTATTTATAAGAATGATGTTAGAGCGTTTAACAAGTAACTTTTCAAGTACTGGTAGCTTACCGCTTGCAGGGCAAAGCATTGGTATGTTGGAACGCGTACTTATGCTGAGCTTTATATTACTTGACCAATTTGCAGGGCTTGGTTTTTTACTTGCGGCAAAGTCGGTATTTAGGTTTGGCGATTTAAGTGCAAGTAAAGATAAAAAACTCACCGAGTACGTTATGCTCGGCACACTACTTAGCGTAAGTGTTACTTTATTTGTCGGCTTGGGTATTAACTATTTAATCAGGTAGGCAATACAGTAAGTACAAATTACAGACAATAAAAAACGCGCTGCTTCTATTTATTCAAAAGAAGAGAGCGCGTTTTTTGTATCAGCCTTTAACCAAGTTCTAAATTAATTAAACGCCAATATGATCATTAATCGTTATTTGTGCGACGACGGCGTTGGCCACTACCGCCAACAGATTCACGCTTTGCCCATGGGTTTTGCGCATTATCATCTGTTTTAGCTGCTGGCTTTTTAGAACCACCACGACGAGGGCCGGTACCATTACCACCATTGTTCGGCTTTTTACTGTTAGGCTTGCTGCTATCAGATTTAGGCTTATTAAAAGGCTGCTTTTTCTTAGGCTTTTTAGACGGCAGTGGGCGAGCATCTAATGCGCGCTCTGCTACTGGGTTAATAGGCTCAAAACCGTCTTCTTCAGCACGTGGGATAAGCTCACCAATAAAGCGCTCAATACCGTATAAATCAACAGCATCTTCTGTTGTTACAAACGAAATCGCATGACCCGACGCACCGGCACGGCCTGTACGGCCAATACGGTGAACGTAATCTTCATATACATTTGGTAAGTCGTAGTTAACAACATGCGGTAATTCAACAATGTCTAAACCACGTGCAACAATGTCTGTTGCTACTAGTACGCGTACTTCACCACTTTTAAAACCATCAAGTGCTTTAACACGTGCGCCTTGTGATTTATTACCATGGATAGCCGCGCCTACAATGTCATCGCGCTCTAGTTGTTTAACTAAGCGGTTAGCACCGTGCTTTGTGCGGCTAAACACTAATACTTGTTGCCAATCGTTAGTACGAATTAAGTGGCTTAGCAATGCTGTTTTACGTGTTTTATCTACCGCGTAAACGCACTGAGTAACACTTTTAGCTGTAGTATTTTTTGCAGCAACTGAAATTTCAACTGGGTCATTAATTAACCCTTTTGCTAGTGCACGAATTTCATCTGAAAATGTAGCCGAAAACATCAAGTTTTGACGTTTAGCAGGCATTTTAGCAATTAAGCGTTTAATGTCATGAATAAAGCCCATGTCTAACATGCGGTCAGCTTCATCGAGTACAAGCACTTCAACGCTATCAAATTTAACTGCATTTTGATTATGTAAGTCGATTAAACGACCCGGCGTTGCTACTAAAATATCAACACCTTTACGAAGACGCTGCATTTGTGGGTTAATTTTAACGCCACCGTAAACTACAAATGAGCTCACATCCGAATGCTTAGCGTACTCTTCAACGTTTTCGCTTACTTGCAAAGCAAGCTCGCGTGTAGGCGTTAAAATAAGTGCACGTACGTGGTTACTTTTAGCTTTAGGGCCTGACGACAAACGCTCAATAAGTGGTAATGTAAAACCCGCTGTTTTACCTGTACCTGTTTGCGCTGCTGCCATAACATCACGGCGTTCAATAATTGCAGGAATTGCTTGAGCCTGAATCGGCGTTGGCGTTTCATAGCCCTTTTCTAAAACCGCATTAACCAAAGACTGTGATAAACCTAAACCTTCAAAACTCATATAAACTCTCTTTTAAATTAGGCTACATTAGCCAGTTGCGCGCATTATACCTGTAGTAGCTAAGAATGCATGCCATTATTTACGTTGCGAGCAATTGAGCATAGCTTAATAAAATTAAACCTGTGCTCAAGTTGCTTAAAAATGCAAAAAACGGCCATAAGCCGTTTTATATTTATACTTAATTACTCTAAGTATAAGAGTTACTTAACACCTAACTCACGCAGGCGTTCTTGCAAGTAGCTATCTGCCGTGTAGCGCTTTGAAAGCACAACATCTGGATGCGGGTGTAAAAATAACGGTAGTGATATACGCGATTTAGTAGATGCTTTACCCGTTGGGTTAATTACACGGTGAATTGTCGATGGGAAATACCCGCCCGACGCTTCTTGTAACATGTCGCCGATATTAATAATTAAGCTGCCAAAATCACATGGCACGTCTAACCAACCGCCATCTGTTTTTTGAACTTGTAAACCAGGCTCATTAGAAGCTGGTAATACAGTCAATAAGTTAATATCGCCATGGGCTGCTGCGCGAATAGCACCTGGCTCTTCATCACCCGTCATAGGCGGATAATGTAGGATACGTAACAATGTTTGCTCAGAGCCTGCAATCATGTCTTTTAGATCAATCGAAAACTTAGCACGTACATCAGCCGGAGATTCAGCCTGAACCCAACTTAATAACGTGCCAGCAAATTCACTTGCTAAACGGTAGTATTCACGTACATCAGCTTCAAGCTGGGCAGGAACGCGACCTTTAGGGTACACATGGAAGTACTCTTTAATGTCTTTTATTGTAAAGCCTTTCGCTACTTCAGATACTGAAGGCGGAAAGTAACCGTCTTGAGTGTCTTTAGAGAATAAAAAGTCGTGCTTTTGCTCTGAGTTAAAAAAGTCTTGCCAATTTTTGTAAATAGACTCAACTAAAGACTGTGGGATTGGGTGGTTTTTTAAAACGCCAAATCCAGTATTTCTTAACGATTCAACAAATTGTGCAGCCGCATCGGGAGCTTTATAATCAACAGTAGGTAATTGCATTGTACGTTCCAGTGAATAGGTTGTGTGAAGTGAGTTGCTTTTAATAGTGCTAAATTACTTATATAAAGTAGCAAAGCCTTCATTATAGCGCTATGCGAGGATAGACAAATGACCTCAAAAACATAAGGACATATGTCCGCAAAGCATAGTCACCGCCACTTGGCTTGATCAAGATCAACTTATAAAAAAACGTTGAATTTGCAAGGTTTAGTGCTTATATATGGTCTACTAATATAATATATTTTATTTGTGTAAATAAGGCTCCCCATGCGACAAAAAGTATCTTTTAAAAGCGGCGATTTAGAACTTGCCGGCCAACTTGAACTTCCCTCTGGTGACGTTAAGTTTTACGCGCTATTTGCACACTGCTTTACCTGCGGTAAAGACATTGCAGCAGCCACTCGTATTAGCCGAGCTTTAACACAACAAGGCATTGCCGTACTACGTTTCGACTTTACCGGTTTAGGTAATAGCGATGGCGACTTTGCTAACAGTAACTTTTCATCAAACATTCAAGATTTAGTATCTGCGGCAAATCATTTACGTGAGCATTTTGCGGCGCCGCAACTACTCATTGGCCACAGTTTAGGCGGGGCTGCCGTTCTTGCTGCTGCGGAGCATATTCCTGAAGTATCGGCTATTACAACCATTGGTGCACCGTCAGATGCGCAGCACGTAGCGCATAACTTTGAAGCACACCTTGATGAAATTAACGCAGCAGGTGAAGCTAAAGTAAACTTAGCCGGCCGTGAATTTACCATTAAAAAGCAATTTATTGACGATATAGCCAAGTACGATAAAAGCCACATAAGTAAACTTAAGCGCGCATTATTAGTAATGCACTCCCCTATTGATGCGACGGTAAATATTAGTGAAGCTGAAAAAATTTATGCATCAGCCAAGCATCCTAAAAGCTTTATTAGCCTAGATAACGCCGATCACCTTTTAACAAATAAAAACGATGCCGACTACGCAGCACAAATAATTGCAACGTGGGCAAACCGTTATGTTAAGTACGACAAAACTAAATACACGGCAAGTTTAACGGGTGGCAATGTACTCGTTGAAGAAAAAGACCATGTATTTACTCAGCACGTAAGTACAAAAGATCATACTTGGCTTGCAGATGAGCCAATAAAAGTAGGTGGTAAAAACTTAGGTCCCGATCCGTATCATCACTTATTAGCGGGGCTTGGTGCCTGTACGGCCATGACACTGCGTATGTACGCTACACGTAAAAACTTACCACTGGAGCATGTAAAAGTAGAGCTTGATCACACTCGCGATTACAACAAAGATTGCGACGATTGTGAGCAAACAGGTAACCTTGAAGCAATTACCCGTAAAATCACTTTACGTGGCGACTTAACAGAGCCACAACGCCAGCGTTTACTCGAAATAGCCGACAAATGCCCTGTGCATAAAACACTACATAATAACCCAGTTATTGTAAGTGAACTGGTAGAATAACTGCCGTAAAATTAATATAGCGCAGGTAACACTGCGCTGTGATTTAACTTTTATAAACCTAATTTTTACTATCTAAAAATCCCTCTACTTCTTTACTCATTCTGTCCACCAGCCATTTTGGCCCGCCATCGTACATATCGTTATGGCGAGATTTTTCTATTAGTGTTTGTGTAACAGGAAACTTATCCAGCTCTGAATCGTTTAACAACACATTCGCATCAGCTGGGTAATCACTACCGCGAAGTGTAAGTACGCGAATGTTTTTATTGCGCGGGATCAACATGCGGCGATGATCGAGCGTAATAATAGTGCTAACTTCGTTTGGATAAATAGAGCCATATAATGCGGAAATATCACCGCCATTAGAATGCCCAAATAAGGTGAGTTTTGTAAAGTCGTACGCTGGGTATTTACTCGATAGCTCATTAACTAAAAACTTAAGCGTTGCTACGCCACGATGCCAGTTTTCCATGCGAGTGGTTAAATAAGGCTGCTCACGATTAAGGTCAGGGTCGGTTTTTAATTTATGTGCAACGGCTACTGTTAAGTATCCACGCTGATTAAACACATTACTAGCAAACGTGTATTCGTTATGGCTAATCCCGTAGCCCGCATTAATAAACGCTACAGAGCATTTTACTTGAGCTGTACACTTAGCATTGTTACTTGGTAATGTAATATTGATAGGAATAGTGCGATTGCGGCTTTCATCAGTTATAACGCCATCGTTTGCATAGCTTGTTGCGCCTATTACTGATGTGCTTATAACTGATGTACTTAGAGCTAGTGCGCTTAATATAAAAAGCTTTTTAAGTGTTTTTTGCATATTTAAATTTATATAAATTATTGTTTTTAATTAAAAATAACTTTTACTTTATAGCTTTGCATTCTCTATTGTCAAACTATGCGATAATAGCCGCCATTGTTTAAATATATTTAGTAAAAGATCCAATAAATGAAATCATACAATAGCATTCAAGAACGTATAGAAATTTTAGAAGACAAACTAACGGCAATACATGACGAAATCGAAACACTAAAAGCACCTGCTAAAAACAACAATGAACGTATTATTTTCAAGTTTATTGAAACAGGCAGCACAGGTAAAACGAAGGATTTTGTTCGTGAGTTAGGTATTAAATCACCGCGTGACGGTTTGTTTTCGTCAGGTGACGTTACAAAACTAATTAAAGATGGCGCTGAAGATATTTCACCTGCGTTATTAGAAATCGCAAGACAGCTTGCCAGTGCACGTAATAAAAATGGCCCAAGCCGTTAATTACCCAGTCACGCACTATCTAGAAGCCCAGCCAAGCTGTCGCTTCTAGATATGTAATCATATTAAACTAAATTAATCACACAATTCTATATTAAGGCAGGTAAGCAAATTAAGTGCTTCGAAGCGATCAAACTTAGCATTCGCTAAAATATTATTATTCAAATCTATATTAAACGCTGTAGCACCTACAAAATCACATTTTGTTAAGTTAGTTTGAAAAAACTCACTATCGCGAAAATCTGTTCCTGTAAATTCGCTACCACTTAAGTCAGCGTGTCTAAAATCAACATTTTTGGCAAAGCAGTGTGTTAGTTTGAGGGCTTTAAGAGTTAATTCAAAAAAAGAACTATTACTGAGCTCGCAATAATTAAAACTCACCGGTGCGTTAATACTAAGCGCTGGCCAATCTACATCAGCCCATTGCAAACTATTTAATTTACAGTGGCTAAAACTTACATTTTCAAGCGAACTGTAGTTCCATTTTAGTGACGATAAATTACAGTTTTTAAAACTACATTCTATAAATCGGCAATTTTTAAACTGCCCGCCTGAAAAGTCGCAATCGATAAATATACATTCTTCAAACTCAGAGTTTTCAGTTAGCTGCTCTGCGTACTGCAAAGCATTAAATTGCTCATCAAAATACTGGTTATTGTTACTTAACAACACAATTCACCTATTAAATTTAACCCGTGTAGCCATTACTTTTAGGTAAATCTTTTTTAAGCGCAAGCACTGCAATAAAAATCAAAGCAAATAGTGGAAATAGCGCTAAACAGCCACCCACAAAAGCTAAAACACCCGGCATAGTACTTTTACGCTTACCTATTTTGTAGCTAATTACAGCAAAAATAGGAATACACAGCACAATAATAAAAACTAAAAACTCACCAAATAAGGTTGCATTGATCGACATAATAATTCCTTTTCATCTGTTCGTTTAAAATACACTCTGCAGCAAATTTAACCATAAAAAAACCCTTAAGCATATAACTTAAGGGTTTTTAAATTTAGCTCAAAAAAGCGAAACAAAGATTACTCTTCGTTAGGTATCGCTTTTTCTACAACACTAATTGCAAGCTCAGCTAACGAGTCAAGGTTAGGTTTGCTTGGCGCGTTGGTTAATAAACACGACGCTTGTGTTGTTTTAGGGAAAGCAATAACGTCACGAATGTTATCGGTACCACATAAAAGCATTGCTAAACGGTCAAGGCCAAATGCTAAACCAGCATGTGGTGGTGTGCCGTATTTAAGTGCATCAAGTAAAAAGCCAAACTTGTCTTGTTGCTCTTGCTCGTTAATACCTAAAATTCTAAATGCAGTTTCTTGCATATCTGCATTATGAATACGTACCGAACCGCCACCCACTTCGTAGCCGTTTAATACCATATCGTAGGCATCTGAAATAGCTGCTGCTGGGTTTGCTTCAAGCTCACTGGCGTTAATGTCTTTTGGTGCAGTGAATGGATGATGTACAGCATGTAATGTGCCTTCGTCATCTTCTTCAAACATTGGGAAGTCTACAACCCAAAGTGGTGCCCAGCTATTAAGGTTAGTGATTTCTAAATCAACACCAATCTTAACGCGCAGTGCGCCCATTGCTTCATTTACTGTGTTGCGCTTATCGGCACCAAATAAAATGATATCGCCAGACTGTGCATTAGTACGCTCAAGTAATTTAGTAATTACGTCTTCGCTTAAAAACTTAGCTACTGGTGATTGAACACCCTCAGCGCCTGCAGTGTGGTCGTTTACTTTCATCCACGCCATGCCTTTAGCGCCGTAAATACCAATAAACTTAGTGTAATCGTCAAGTTGTTTACGAGAAAGCTTAGCGCCACCCGGTACAGTTAACACAGCAACGCGACCTTTTTCGTCGTTAGCCGGACCTGAGAAAACATTAAACTCTACGTCTTTAACTAAATCTGCAACATCAACCAATTTCATTGGGTTACGTAAATCTGGCTTATCAGAACCGTAAAGGCTCATTGCCTCGCTGTAAGGCATGATTGGAAAATCGCCTAAATCAACGTTTAGTAATGTTTGCCACATCTCGCGGATCATTTTTTCAGTCATACCACGTACTTGATCAGAGCTCATGAACGAGGTTTCTATATCTATTTGGGTAAATTCTGGTTGGCGATCGGCGCGTAAATCTTCATCACGGAAACATTTAACAATTTGGTAGTAACGGTCAAAACCCGACATCATCAACAATTGCTTAAACAACTGTGGTGACTGTGGTAAAGCGTAAAAACTACCTTTGTGAACGCGGCTTGGTACTAAATAATCGCGCGCACCTTCTGGCGTTGCCTTAGTAAGTACAGGTGTTTCGATGTCTAAAAAGCCGTTTTCATCTAAAAAGCGACGAACAAAGCTGCTTGCTTTAGCACGTAATTTAATACGGTCACTCATTTCTAGACGACGTAGGTCTAGGTAGCGGTATTTTAAACGACGCTCTTCAGAGTTTACTTGGTTAAAATCAAGCGGTAATGGCTCTGAGCGGTTAATAATATTAAGCTCTTTACCTAAAATTTCGATCTCCCCTGTTGCCATGTCTTTATTTACTTGGCTGTCTGGGCGTGCGCGAACAATACCTTTTAACTGAACACAAAATTCTTGACGAAGTGTGTTAGCTGAACTCATTAACTCTTCAATGTCAGAGTCGAATACAACTTGTACTAAACCTTCTCTATCGCGTAAATCGACAAAGATAAGTCCACCAAGGTCACGTCGTTTGTTGATCCAGCCACATAGTTCAACTTCTTGATCTACGTGAGTTTTATTTAGCTGTCCGCAATATATAGAGCGCATAGTTTTCCTGTCAGATAAAAGGCTTAAACGGCTAAACTTATTTGTTTTAAGGCGTGTGATTTAAAAAACAGGTCACCACAATACAAATAAAGCCGCTAGCAATCTAAAAATAATCAAATTAAGCCCTGCATTATACTCAACTAACATTAAGATGCTAGGGCGTGTGCCGCTTTTGCCCCTGAATTTACAGCAGCTTGTTTTGTTATTTGCTACACTATCGCCACTTTATAATAAGGCGCTAGTTTGTATGTTATATATTGGATGCCCGCAGTGGTCGAGTAATGCATGGAAAGGCAATTTATTTTCAAGCCAATGTAAAAACGCCGATATGCTTAGCCAATACGCACAACACTTTAACTCTGTTGAAGGCAATACCAGCTTTTACGCTGATCCTGCGCCAAGCACCGTATTGCGCTGGGCAAACAGCGTACCCGACGATTTTAAATTTACTTTTAAGTTTAATCGTCGCTTTAGCCACGAGCTGCACCTAACTAATGTTCAAACCGAGCTTACTGATTGGCTTAACTTATTCTCCCCTATTTTAGAAAAAACTGGGCAAATCATGCTGCAATTACCTAAAGCATTTGGCCCTGGTGACTTACCCAAACTCGCCCAATTTATTAGCCTATTACCAAAAGAGGTTAATTACGGTGTAGAGGTACGTCATACTGCGTTTTTTCAAAAGGGTGAAGCCGAAATAGCACTTAATCAGTTATTAATGGCAAACAACATAAATCGCATATCGATGGATACTCGCGCCCTCTTTGCGGTAAAACCAACAACCGAAGCGCTAATAGATGCACAGCAAAAAAAGCCGCATTTACCCGTGCATGCCATTGCTACAAGCACACAACCCATGGCGCGCTTTGTTATCGCCGATTTACAAAACGACTATAAACCCTTTTATAAACCGTGGCTGAGTAAAGTAAAACAATGGCTTGATGAAGGAAAAACGCCTTATGTGTTTTTTCATACGGCAGATAACCGAGAAGCACCTTTATTAGCAAGGCAGTTTTGTAAGGACCTTGGTTATAATCACAAAGCATTAAACCCATTTACTGGCGAAAAAGAAGCCCACCAGCAAGCACTTTTCTAAAAGTAAAACGACAGAGAAATAATAATGAGTGAATACGCACGTTACTTTACCGGCTACCCAGCTAACATTGTTGAGCAAGTATTAAACCTTATAAATAACAAAAAGGTATGTGATTACTTACTTAAAAAGTACCCGCAAGCACACACTATTACCAGCGATAAACTACTTTATAGTTATGCAACCGAGCTTAAAAAACAGTATTTTAAAAACGCACCACCGTTTGGTCGCGCAGCATTTAAAAAGCAAGGCGATATGGTCACCAACGCACTCGGTACACATACGTATCGAATGCAAGGTAAAACCCGCAAACACGATTTAGCGATAAACAGCGACTTGCTGCGCGCTCCCGAGCCGTTATTAAAAGCGTTAGTGGTACATGAGCTCGCCCACTTTAAAGAAAAAGACCATAACAAAGGCTTTTATCAACTTTGCTGCCATATGGAACCGAGTTACCACCAGCTAGAGTTAGATTTAAGAATTTTTTGTGTGGTAGTCGCAATGGGTGAAAATCCTTATTTAAAATAAGGATTTTAGCGTTATTTAACTGAGTGAAAATAACGCCATGCTTAAGTTAATATTTCCTTTCATAACCAAGCGCCCATATCCAATCTCTTCTCTTATCCAAGTAAGCAGCTCACAACTTAACGCCAGCCCTTAATAAAAACAAAAAAGTTTAAAACTACATAATTGCCCTACATTTGAGAACTACACTCTTAATAGCTAATTCTTTCTATGTACTCTTAATCTTTGGAGTTTTAAATGATGAAAAATACCCATGCCATTTTACTCAGTGCCCTGTGCTGTGTAACCTTAAGTGCCTGCAACGAGCTAAACAGCCAATCACTTGAACAATCAAACCTCAATGATTTTACTCTAACCAGCTCAAAGGTAAGCGATGGCGGTAACTTGCCTATTACTTATACGTGCGATGGGCAAAGCATTAGCCCCCCACTTAACTGGAGTGGTGCACCTAAGGCAACCAAATATTATGCATTAATTATGGATCATAAAGCGCCAGAGGGAATGCATTGGTATTGGACCATGTACAACATTTCCGCCGATAAAACACAAATTAAAGCGGGCGAAACTCTCGGTGAAGTAGGCTCTAATAGCGTAAACGATTTAAACCAATATGCGCCGCCTTGCTCTAAAGGCCCAGGTGAAAAAAGCTATACTTATACTGTGTACGCGTTATCTGCACCGGTTACCTTTAATAGTGATACAAAAGTAGATCGCTCAGCATTACTCGCCGCTGTAAAAAATATTACTCTCGATACTGCAAGTATGACGGTCAAATACTCGCGAAGCGCCAGTAGCGCCGAGCACAAACCGGATTCAAAACCAAAGCCAAACGAGCAACCAAAGCCTGATAAATCATATTTAACCGCTAACGTAAAATCACCTCGCTGCGATGCTATTACACAATCAGTAAATAATGCAGGGTTTGATAAAAGCGTATCTGTTACGTGCGATGAACAATATGCTTATATTGCCTCATCTACTTATCCTGTTCATGAAGTAATGACTGGTATTACAGGTACTAACGAGCAAATACCTATTCCAGCTAAAGACTACGCCGCACCTATAAAGCTAAATCCTAAAAAAGCAAAAACAATAACAACAATTGATGCAGCCGTAGGTGTTGCCGTTAATGGCGTACCAATATACGACTATTCTTCGCAAGGTGAGTTGGACGTAAATAGCTACGATGAAAAACACGACACTTTAGCACTCGGACAGTTAGATATATGTGGCGGACACGCAGGACGAGGTGATGACTACCATTATCATGTATCGCCAACGTGTATGATAGACACAATGAAAAACCAATCAAGCGATGCCATTATTGGTTGGGCTTACGATGGTTACCCGCTGTATGGCAGTAAAAACCCAGACGGCAGTGCAATTGCCAAAGGTGACCTTGATATATGTAACGGACAAACCGACGACACATTTGCCTATCGCTACCAAACATCAGCTACACCGCCGTATATTATTCAGTGCTTAGTAGGTGAAGTAGATATCGCAAAATTACCAAGAGTGTCACCACTGAGTGGCGATACTCAAGGTATAAGAGCCGATCTGCGCCCGCCACAAGGAGGCGTTGAAAACTTAACGCACACAATCTCTGAAAACGGCAGCCGTACAATGAGCTACTCATACAAAGGTGAAAACTACTTTACTACCTACAGCCCTGCATCACAGGGAAAAGACTGCTATAGCTTTAAACAAAAAACTATCAGTAATGGTGGCAAAGTTCAAACAGGTACATTTTGTAGAGGTCCGCAACCAAATCACCTTACTCCTACAGTCACTAAGCAAAATACAAATTCTGCCATTACAGGCAAGCATAACTTAAAGCTAGAAGCATGGGCTGATAACTGGTTTACAGCCTACATAGGCAAGCAGTTACTTGTTGAAGATTCTGTGCCTATAACCACAGAGCGTTCATTTAATGCCGAAAGCATTACGTTTTCTGCAAACTACCCTATTGAGCTTAATTTAATAATTAAAGACTTTAAGCAAAACGACACTGGGCTTGAATACATCGGTGCTAAAAATCAGCAAATGGGTGATGGCGGTTTCATTATGCAACTTACCGACACCGATACAAATAAAGTAGTTGCCGTAAGCGATCAAAGCTTTAAATGCGAAATACTTCACAAAGCGCCGCTTAACAAATTATGCGAAAGCGAATCAAACCCTGTCGCAGGCGAAGGCGTTTGTACGTTTATGTCAAAAGAAGCGCCAACTAACTGGCTGCAAAGTAACTTTGATAACGCAAACTGGGCTAATGCAGTAGAGCACAACTTTGCTGATGTAGGACCAAAAGACGGTTACGACGACATTAACTGGGATAAAAACGCAAAATTCATATGGGGCGAAGACTTAGAAACCGACAACACCCTTATTTGTAAAGCAACTATTGAGCAACCTCAATAAACAAAAAGGTCAACCGCCTCAATAAAAGGTAGTAATTATGTATTTTTTAAAAAAATTAAAATGGCTAATGCTAGCGTGTATTTTAACAAGTATGAGCGCTCAAGTGAGCGCCCATGTATTAAAAAACACAACAGCCCAAGTAATTTTAAGAGACGGGCAAGTTGAGGTTAAAGTATTAACTAATGCTGAGCATTTAATTTCAGCGCTGCAAAGCGAGCAAGCATGGCTTATGGGCGATATTGATAAGCTTATGCCTACAAACTTAAGTGCAGAGCAACAAGAAGAGTTTGTAAAAAATGCACTTAAACAAAAAACGAGCTTACGTGTAAATCAGCAAGTTATCGTGTTTGAACGCGTCGCTTTTACCACCAGCAACAACGAAGCGCACGACCTAGAAATTGTTTTTCAAGCGAAGCACACATTTACAACAGTAGATGAGCTTGCCATATCGTTCCCTAAAAGTTTAGGTGCAGTACACGCAAGCTTTGTAAAACCACAATATAAGTTACTGGGTGCTGGCGATACCGCAAAAATAAAGTTCTAGTCCAAATATCAACAGACCTAAAAAGCTTACTTAAAAAGGATTTTAGTAAGCAACTCCCTAAATACGATAATTGTAGGCACATAATCAATATGCAATACTGCTTGGTACGTTAACACATGATTTTTACTATTTGCCAATCAGTGAAATTAATACATAAATTCTTTTTAGCTTTTTTTATCACTAATATCGCCCTTGTTGGGCTTATGTTTGTGTTTATATACATGACCTTTTCGTCAGGGTTTAACGACTTTGTTGAACAAGAAGAAACAAAGCATGTCGCAATGGTTAAGCAGCAACTTATTGAGCTTTATAGCGAATTAGGTAGTTGGCAACCCATTACGCAAAACACACAATTATGGCGCTCTATTGTAGAGCCACAAAAAAATCCAGGCGAGCCTGAAACGAATAAACACACAAGCACCCCACCCAAACCAAATAGCAGCAATGCAACGCCCTCTTTATTGTGGGTACACTTACCTGCGGGTTCCCTTAAAACAGGGCAACGTATAAGTTTATATGATCAAAATAAAAAAATTGTTGTTGGTAGAGCTAATTTAAACGACAACCCACATATAGAGCCTATTTTATTAAACAATAACGTTATAGGTTGGATAGGTTTAGTCCCTTCAAAACTTGTGCAAAGTAGCCCAGCAAAAGCATTTTTAGCAGCGCAATTTCATAACTATTTTATGATCACATTACTCGTTATTGCGCTCGCATTTATTATGGCTATTGTGTTATCTCGCCATTTAATAAAACCAATAAAGCAAATAGTAACTGGCACCGATGAGTTAACAAACGGAAACTTTGCCAGCAGAATAACCTCCTCTAGTAAAGATGAGCTAGGTATCCTATCCAACAACTTTAATGCCTTAGCCCACACGCTTGAGCAAAACCAACAAATGCGGTTTCAATGGGTGTCGGACACATCCCACGAATTAAGAACCCCACTTACCGTACTACGCTCGCATTTACTAGCCGTACAAGATGGCGTATTTACAGCCGACACAAAGCGCATTAATTTACTCATAAACCAAGTAGATAATTTAAGTCACATTGTTGACGACCTAGCCCAACTAGCACAAACAGATAGCGTTAATTTAACCTATAACAATGAGCGTACTGATTTAATAAGCATTTTTGAGCAATCAATTGAAAACTACACCGCTCGCTTTAAAGAGCGTGAATTAAATGTAGATAGCAAAAGCTTAACTAAAGCCGGCAAATGTATAATAAATGGCGATAAAGAACGCCTTATACAATTATTTTCAAACCTGTTAGAAAATACCTGTAGATACACGCATAAAGGTGGACAAGTAATAATACTTGCCAACAAAACACCTAATAACATTGAGCTTATTTTACAAGACTCAGCCCCAGGTGTTTTACCAAACGACTTACAAAAATTGTTTGAGCGTTTTTATCGCGTTGAAAAATCTCGAAACCGAGAGCATGGCGGCTCGGGCTTAGGACTTGCACTTTGCAAACAAATAGTAGAGGCACATGGCGGTCAAATATCGTTGCACAACTCACCACTCGGTGGGCTAGAGGTAAAAATAACGCTGACACTTTTAGGTTAAAATAATGACATCACAAAAAATACTTATCGTTGAAGACGAAGAAAACATTGCAGAAGTACTTATTGCCTATGCTAAGCAACAAAATTACGAAACTGAGCACTTTAATAGTGGCAAAGGTGTAGTTAGTTTTGTAAAACAAAACGCTGTAGATTTAATACTTCTTGATTTAATGCTGCCAGATGTTGATGGCATAGAGCTATGTAAGCAAATTAGAGCCTTTTCAAGTGTGCCTATTATTATGCTTACCGCAAAAAGTGAAGAAATAGACCGCTTACTGGGTTTAGAGCTCGGCGCCGATGACTACATATGCAAACCTTTTAGCCCCAAAGAAGTTATAGCGCGTATAAAAGCCGTTCTAAGAAGAACCAGCCAGCCTAAAACCAACATCATCAATCATAATAATTTTCAATTACACAAAGACGATTACGAAGCGCGCTTAAACGGAGAAAGCATTGGCTTTACCGCCGTCGAGTTTAAAATATTTTTATTATTTATAAGCCACGTAGGTCGTGTTTTTACCCGCGAAGATATTATTAATAACGTATACAGCGACACAACCGACATATCCGATCGCAACATAGATACACACATTAAAAATATACGAAAAAAGATTAACGACATCCAAGCAGGACTAAACCCAATAGCAGCGGTTTATAGTGTGGGTTATAAGTTTAAAGAGTAGGTTTACTTATTCAAATAAAGCTAACATGACGAAAAAGCGCGATATCAGTCGCGCTTTTATTTTAATCACTAATCTGATCACTAACAGCTAAAGATTAATAGCTGAGTAGTCGTTGGGTTTCGTTTCACTCAACCAAACCTACGTAAATAGACTTAAAGCCCTAGGCCTGCCATAAAATCATCATCGGCATCGTCTTGCTCTACTGCTGTAGATGCTTTTTCTTTGTCCGCTTTTTTACGTGCTTCGTTTTCAATTATGTCGTCTGGGTCTAGTGCTTCTGCAATATCAAAGTCGTGTAATTTAATAAACTCTGTTTTATCCATCGCTAATTCCAAGTAAAAGATATTTTGTTTACTTGTAGTGAATGTTACGCGGCGGGCTTGCGGGCGATCCATCGTGGTATCTACCGATATTTGCACTTGCTTGTTTATTGCCATCATTTTTGGCTGGTTTTGCGTAATTGAAGTATGTAACTGCTCGCGCACTTTAGACGTAAAGTCGCCAACAATTTGATTCATCAACTCACCTAGTACGTTTGATACGTCGTCTGATAAATGGCTATGCGCTATTTCATCTTCTGGCATCCCCATGTTGCGCATGTAATCGCCATAAATTTCCATCGCCGCTTGCGAAGTAAAGTTGGTAATTACAAGCCCTGTAAAACCGCCGTCAAATAAAACAAAGCAGCCAATATCTGGTCGCATACATGTACGTGTTATTTTTTGCACCATGGCTGAGTAGCTAATACCATTACCGCTGGCTGATGTGAGTACGCCTGTCACTGAATGACAAAGGGTTGCTAATATATCGTCTGTGCTGATGACCTTACTTTTGCTCATTTAATCTTCTCTTTTATACTTATTATTCATAATTCTAGTCAAGCTACTGAATTTATCACTGACTATCCAGTATAAAATGTTAAAATAGCGCCATTATTTACAAAGAGACTGCCTTCGTGACCATAAAAGACAGTATTTATGCCTCTGAGCAACAAGTAAAAGATTTTAGCTTTGACCAAAATGTAGTCGAAGTTTTTCCAGATATGATCCAGCGCTCGGTACCGGGCTACGCAACGATTGTCAGTACAATGGGTAAACTTGCCGGTGAATACGCACAAAGTAACTCAAATCTTTATGATTTAGGCTGCTCACTTGGCGCAGTAACACTTAGCATGCGACGAAATATTCGCACCGATAACTGCCATATAATAGCGGTAGATAATTCTCAAGCTATGGTTGAGCGTTGTAAGGTACATTTACAAGGCTTTAAATCAGATGTGCCTGTTACTGTTACTTTGGGCGATATTAACGAGCTTGAGATTCAAAACGCCTCAGTAGTAGCAATGAACTTTACGTTGCAGTTTATTCCACATGCGCAGCGCCAAGCTGTGCTGGAAAAAATATACGCTAATTTAAAACCTGGCGGCGTATTACTGTTAAGCGAAAAAATTAAAGCTGAAAACGAGCAATGCGACAATTTATTGATTGATTTGCACCACGACTTTAAACGACACAATGGTTACTCTGAGCTTGAAATAAGCCAAAAGCGTACCGCCATCGAAAACGTTATGCGCCCAGATACACTAAGCGCTCACTTTACTCGCTTACAAGATATTGGTTTTAGCCAAACTCAAGTGTGGTATCAATGTTTTAATTTTTGCTCAATGGTAGCAATTAAATAAAGAGAGTCATCCATGTCTCAATGGTTTAACCAATTTTACGCATCTATCGCACAAAGCCCACTTAGTCATTGGCTAGAAACCTTGCCTGCACAATTAAAACATTGGCAAAACGAGGCTAGCCACGGTGATTTACCTAAATGGCAAAAAGTACTTAAAAACTTGCCAGAGGTGGCTACAACACACGTTGATATTTCTACTAAGGTAGAAATTGGCGCACCAGGGGAGATGAGTGATGGCGAGCAAAAGCAAGCCATGCATTTATTAAAACGCATGATGCCATGGCGCAAAGGCCCATTTAGTGTGCACGGTATTGAAATAGATACAGAGTGGCGCAGTGATTGGAAGTGGGACCGCCTGCTTCCTCATATTGAGCCACTAAAAGGCCGTACTGTTTTAGATATTGGTTGTGGCTCTGGTTATCATTTATGGCGTATGCGCGGTGAAGGTGCAGAATTTGTAGTGGGTATTGATCCGTCTGATTTATTTTTATGTCAGTTTCAGGCAATTAAACACTACAACCCAGACGAAAACGTGCATTTACTGCCACTAGGCGTTGAAGCATTACCCGAGCTTAAAGCGTTTGATACGGTTTTTTCGATGGGCGTACTTTATCATCGTCGCTCACCTATCGACTTTTTAGCGCAGTTAAAAGCGCAGCTTCGTCCAGGCGGCGAACTCGTACTGGAAACCCTAGTAATTGAAGGCGATGAAAATACAGTACTAGTCCCTACTGATCGCTACGCTAAAATGCGCAACGTGTGGTTTATACCAAGTACTGCAGCATTAAAACTGTGGATGGAACGCGTTGGCTTTAAAGATGTGCAAATAAAAGATTGCGCTATTACCACGCTTGAAGAACAACGCAAAACCGATTGGATGGAAAACGAATCGTTAATCGACTTTTTAGATCCAAACGATACAAGTAAAACAATTGAAGGCTACCCTGCTCCACTTAGAGCCATATTAACCGCAAAAGCATAGCTGTTAATTTAACGCCTTTAATACTAAAAAAACGCCTACGGGCGTTTTTTTGTTTATTTAAACAACAGACAGCGGACAAGTGTCCTTGTTAATTATTTCAAAATTACATTTGAGCTAGCCGCGACCTTGCAATTGTTGTAAAATACGCGCGTTTCTAAGCAACCCAAAACAACTATTTTGAGGAAAACCTGTGAGCGAACAAAAACAGTCTCTAAGCTATAAAGACGCGGGCGTAGATATCGACGCTGGTAATGCACTTGTTGAGCGTATTAAAGGCGTAGTTAAAAAAACTCGTCGTCCTGAAGTAATGGGCGGAATTGGTGGTTTTGGCGCACTTTGCGAAATTCCTGAAGGCTACAAGCAACCAGTATTAGTTGCAGGTACAGATGGCGTTGGTACTAAACTACGTTTAGCAATCGACTTAAAAAAACACGATACTGTTGGTATTGATTTAGTTGCAATGTGTGTAAACGACTTAATTGTTCAAGGTGCTGAACCCCTGTTTTTTCTAGATTACTATGCAACTGGTAAACTAGATGTAGACACAGCAGCTGACGTAGTTACAGGTATTGGCAAAGGTTGTGAAATTTCAGGTTGTGCCCTAATTGGTGGCGAAACAGCTGAAATGCCAGGTATGTATGATGGTGAAGACTACGACATGGCAGGCTTTTGTACCGGCGTTGTAGAAAAATCAAAAATTATTGATGGCACAAAAGTAGCGGCAGGCGATCAGCTTATTGCACTTGCTTCAAGCGGTCCTCATTCAAATGGCTTCTCTTTAATTCGTAAAGTACTTGAAGTGTCAAAAGCTGATACCAGCGCTGACTTTGAAGGTAAAACATTAGGCGAAACCTTACTTGAGCCTACACGTATTTACGTAAAGCCTTTACTTGAGTTATTTAAAAACGTTGACGTACATGCGCTTTCGCATATTACTGGCGGCGGTTTTTGGGAAAATATTCCACGCGTATTACCCGCTTCAGCAAAAGCTGTAGTTAAAGGTGATAGCTGGCAGTGGCCACCAATTTTTAATTGGTTACAAGAAAACGGCAATATTACTACACACGAAATGTACCGTACATTTAACTGTGGTGTAGGCATGGTTTTAGTAGTCCCTGCAGACAAACTTGAGCAAAGCTTAACAATGCTAAAAGACTTGGGCGAAAATGCATGGCACCTTGGTGAAATTCAAGATGCCGCAGCTGGCGAAGAGCAAGTTGAAATTGTAGGTGGTGCTAAGTAATGGCACCGACTCGTCTGGTAGTTTTAATCTCAGGTAGTGGCTCTAATTTACAAGCCATCATAGATGCCTGCGAACGTGGCGAGATAAACGGACATATAGCGGCTGTTATTAGTAATAAAGCAGACGCTTATGGCCTAGAGCGTGCAAAACAAGCAGGTATTGCTACAAAAGTGCTCAGTCATAAAGATTTTGACTCGCGCGAAGCGTACGATGCGCAATTAATGAACGTTATCGACTCTTTTATGCCAAATCTAGTTGTATTAGCTGGGTTTATGCGTATTCTTACTCCTGGCTTAGTGCAAAAATATGTTGGAAAAATGTTGAACATTCATCCATCTTTGTTGCCTAAGTATCAGGGGCTGAATACCCACCAAAGAGCAATTGATGCAAAAGACGATGTTCATGGCGTAAGTGTTCACTTTGTTACTGAAGAATTAGACGGCGGTCCCGTTATTCTTCAGGCGCAAATACCTGTACTCAAGGATGATACAGCAGAAACATTAGCAAAACGCGTGCATGAGCAAGAGCATATAATTTATCCTTTGGTGGTCAAGTGGTTCAGTGAACACAGACTTACTATGGAAGCAGATTATGCAGTTCTTGACAAAAAACAACTTCCTGCACACGGCGCGCACTACTCACAATAAAAAAATAAGTGCCCTGTTGTTATGTGCGGGCGCTTTACTTCCAACTAGCCTAATTGCAGGCGAATTGACCCAATATCAAGCTAACTACGATATTTTACGCAAAGGTAAAAATCATGGTGAGGCTGTTCGTGAGCTCAAAAAAATGGGCGATGATACTTATGAACTAACATACCACAGCAATATTGAGTGGATGATTTTCTCTGATTCTCGTGAAGAAACATCAAAGTTTACCTTTAAAGATGGCAAGGTTACCCCGCATCATTACAATATGATCCGCACCGGTACAGGCCCAGATAAAGATTATAAAATTGATTTTGATACAACAAATAAAGTAGTGACTAGCAGCGCTAGCGAATACCCACTTAAATGCGAATGGACTGATGAATTTCAGGATGCTATTTCGTACCAAGTGCAAGTGCGCGAAGGATTGAAAAAAGGCGAAACGAGCTTTTCATTCCCGCTTATAGACAAAAAAGGTAACCGCCGCGACTACAACTTTGAAGTATCTGGCACCGAGATGATTTCGTTGCCTATCGGTAATGTAGAAGCTATTAAAGTAAAGCGTTTATACGATAACGATAAACGCCAAGCAATTGCGTGGTTTGCGCCAGAAATGGATTACATGCTGGTACGTATGTGGAAAGGCGAAAAAGGTATGGAGCAGTTTGAAGTTCAAATGAATTCATTTACTGTTACTGCACCTACAGCTGTTGCGCCTGCTACAGCACAACAACCTCAAGAAGCTAACTAGCTTTAAATAAATCAGTAATAAAATAGGTGGGCTAAATTAGCTCACCCATTTTAAACAATGCAAATTCCCCCGGCTCCATTTTCTGCCAACGCTCATCATTCGTCAAAGGCCTTGTAGCTATAACTGTTACTACATCGTTTGGTGTAGTCTCTTGTTGAAAATCAACCACCATGTCGGCATCAATCAACGTTGCTTTACCAAATGGCGCACGGCGCGTTATGTAATGTAAGTTATTAGTGCAATACGCTAAAACAAACACCCCGTCGGTCAATAACATATTAAACACCCCTTTTTCACGAAGGGTATGCGAAAGCTTAGCGGCGTATCTAAAAACCGACGCCATATTACTTGGACGCTTTGGGTATTTTTCACGAATTTTATCAAGTAACCAACAAAAAGCGAGTTCGCTATCGGTGTTACCTACTGGGCGATAGTACTGCGGTTTTAAATCATGATAATTAGATAGCTGCCCGTTATGAGCGTAAGTAAGCTCGCGCCCCCATAACTCTCGCGTAAAAGGATGAGTATTTTCAAGGCATACTCTCCCGCGGTTACCTTGGCGAATATGGCTAATAACCGAGACACTTTTAATGGGGTATGCTTTGACGAGCTTTGCAATTTCAGATTGATAACTCGGCTCAGGATCTTTAAAGGTTCTACAGCCTTTACCTTCGTAAAATGTAATACCCCAACCATCTTTATGTGGTCCCGTGTTTCCGCCACGCTCTAAAAGGCCTGAAAAACTAAAACAAATATCGGTAGGCACATTGGCTGACATGCCAAGAAGTTCACACATAATAAAAACACCTCTTTTAATTCAACAAGTTAACCAAAGCATACATTTAAATATGATTTCATGGTCACAGTTTTGGTTTCACTTTGGCTTTTTCTTGCTGCAATTTCATTTATTTTACGGCTTTAATGGGGCTATTGTTAAGCACGATTGGGCTATAGGCAAGGGCTAACTACTCTACTATTGGCTCTAGTGTGCTTTTTAAGCTGCTGGCTGTTGATTTATGGCTGGTAAATTCGCCTTTGGTAATTGGCGGTCCCGCGCCCTGGTCTTTGTGGCCGTGGGTTTCTAGGCTTTGGTTTATATCTTTAACCAGGCTTATTAAATCTAGCAGTACTTGCGCTACGTTTACTGAGTTGTTGCCGAGCCACACGGTTTTGCCTTCTACCTTTGCTAGTTCGGTGGCTTTGGCGTGCAGGGTTTTTAGCGTGGTTAGGCTCATGTTTTCGGTGGCTTCAATGTCTACCTGCTTTTTACTGCCTAGCAATAACCCTTCAAGTGCGACTATTAATGCTTTTTCACCGACTACTGTTTTTAGGGCGCCCATTACTTCGGTTACTTGGTTGCCGTCTATTTTTAGCACGTCGTGCGTGGCTATGTTGGCGCTGCGCTCGTGGTAATTTTGCTCGCTGCTGCGTGCTGTTGTTTTGTTTGTGTCGCTGGTTTGGGTTATTTCGCCGTCCGTTGTAGTGTGCCAGTGGCCGGCGCGGCCTTGTATTTTGCTGCGGTTACTTTGCTGCAGCGTTACATCTGTTCGTTTGTGCTCGGGCACTAGGCCTTGCCATGGCAGTAAATTGGTGATCACGGCATGGCTGTTTAGGCCGTCTATATATTGTATTAAACAATGCATGCCTGGCGCTGGTTCGTTTAATAATCCGTGGTCGGATGCTTGCCCTGTGCCGAGTGTTACCTGTTGAAATACGGGCACGGCTAATGGCTCGCCTGTTAGCGGGTTTAATAGCTGTACGTCGGCGGCTTTTAACGGCCTAAATGCGGTGCTGATGGCTGCGCCGCTGCTTGGTAGGTCGTATATTTTTTCAATGCGCGCCAATTGCGGCAGGTGTTTACGCTCGCTTAGCTCTGGAAAGTAGCGCTGTATTAGGCGTTTAATGGCTTGTTTGACCATCGTATGTGCATCCTGTCGTTGATTAGGGTTGTTTCGGTTATGTGCCGGCCGTTTATTTGTATGCCTGGTCTTAATTTTGGGATGGCTATTAGCTCGCCGGTGGTTGAGCTTTTGGCTGTTATTGTGTGCTCTGGAAAGTCGTTTATTGCTGCGAGTGGCCAGCGCGAGTCATGCCAGCTGCCGACAAATATTTTACCATCGGGGCGTTGCTGAAATATAAAATCGCTAATACCCCACACTTTACCTATTTGCCTAAGCGCTTCTATACCTGTGCCGCTGTGATAAAACGCGGGCGTTATTTTATTTAAATATTCGGCGTTTTCAGGTGCCGCAAATTCAACGCCTAACCTTACTAGTTCATCTAGCACGGCCTTTATTGTTGCGTGACGAATAGCAAGCGGGGCGGGAAAGCTTAGCGCGCCTAGCAGTTCGCGGCAGGTTAAATACCAGCGGCCGTTGGCTTGGTGCTTTGATTCTATTACACCAAGGAAATACGGGATCATATTATCAAGTGTGTAACCTAGGTGCAGCTCGACCAACCCGCTTGGCTCTTGCTCTGCGACCACTTCAAATTTTGCGCGGCCTGTGCTGGCAATGTCTAGTTGCACGGTTTTGCTAACAATATTGGTTACTGCGTTGCCGCCAATTGTTAGCGTGTTAGAGAGGCGAGTACTCATGGTCCTTCGACCTCGTTAAATTTATTTTGCACGTCGTCGTTGCTGGTTGTTGCTTGCGGCTGGGCGCTTTCGGTTGCTTGTTCGTCTAGCTGCTGTTGCTCGCGCTCTGATACAGATTGCACTTCTACCAGTTTAAATGCTACTTGCCAGCCTTTTTTGTTTTCTATTTCGCTGGCGCTTATGTCGCCATCGAATTTTGCTTTACGTATTTTATATGCTGCGGCTAGCTCGTTATTTACTGTGTAAATAATACGTGCGCCGTTTTCGTCCAGCGCTTTTGCTTTGCTTATTAATAATGCCAGGCTAGCGCTTTCGTTAAATGGGATTTTAGTATTTACGGTTAGTGTGCCCGACTTTACGCCTTGGTCGCTACTTAGTGAAAAGCTGCCAAGGCCTGACATATCGCCACCGGCTAATTTTACGCCTGCGTTTACGCGGGTTTCGAACCCGGGCACGTTCCAACCGTCGAGTGCTATGCTCATAACACCTCTTTAATTTTATTTAGCTCAGCTGCTTGGCCTACAAATACGCACATTGCCCAATACATTTGGTCGCTGCCTTTGCGGGTGATTGCATCGGCTAGCTGCTTGGCACTGCCTGCAGTAATTAATTGCACATCTACGGCGCTGCTTTTTGCTGTGAACTGTGCTTGATTTAATCGCTGGTCGCGGGCGGTTTTTAGCTCTTCGGTTTGGGTTAATGCATCGTCGATAGTGGTTATTAACTGCTTGCCGCTGTCGTTTGCGGCCGTTAACTCAGCTGCCATTTGCTTTTTACGCAGTGGTAGCCAGTTTTGCAGGGCGCTTATTTGCCACTCTAAACTTTGGCCTTCGTACGTTGCTAGCTTACTTTGCTCTAGCGTGCTTTGGCTTTGGCCGTATTGCGCGCAGGCGATGAACTCGGCTATTGGGCAGTATTCATTTATTGTGCTGAGCGAGCTTGCCAGTGCGGCGGGGTCATTTGCGCTTACAGACAAAAGCAGCGCGTTATATTGTGCTGGCTTATCTGTGCGCGAGTCGTCTTTTATTGCTGATGCAAGCAGCTGCGCGCCCTCTTGCATTGAGCAAGGGGCGGCGGCTTGGTGGTAGCATAGCGCTATGTTATGCATTTTCTACTGTGCTTTCTGGCAGCGGGTAGCGCGCTTTAATTTCGGCCACTTTGTCGCGCCATTTTTGTAGCGACTCTGGCGTGCCTTCGAACTGCGCTTCCATGTATAGCGGGTCTGACTCTTTTGTGTATGCAGCTTGGCGCTTTTCTAGGTTTTGGCTTAGCTCAAACTGCTGCTGATTTAATACAGATTCAATTTGCTCTTGGTCCATGCCTAGCGATTGCATATATTCGCTGCTTGTATTGCTGTGGCTTGCGCCTTTGTAAATGTACGTAAACATAGTTTTACCTTTTAAATGGAGTGTTAAATAATTTTAACTTTATGCTGTGCGTGTCGGCATGGCTTGCATGGCCTAGCCACGATTGCACGCATTGGTTTATTTCGGCTAGTGACACTTTACCTTGCGAAAACTCTTTTCTAAATCTTTTTAGCTTGGTGCTTATTTTATTCACGCTGCTTTTTCTTAGTAGCCTGTGGTTTGCGTATATTCTATAGCCTAAAAAGTCGAGTGATCGGCCGTTCGTTTTTGCTATTGGGAACACCTGCGTTTTGCTGTTTGTTTTTAGCCGTAGGTTTTTATATAAAAACTCTTCGATTAAATTTCTCCACTCGTTAAGCTGCGACTTACTCTTATGTATTATTACAAAGTCGTCCATATAGCGAATATATCGCTTTGCTTTTAGCGTGTGCTTTGCAAAGTGATCTAGCTCGTGAAGGTAGATGTTTGCAAATATTTGGCTCGTTAAATTTCCGAGCGGTATACCTACGCCCACTGCGTCGCTTGGGCTGTTGTCGATAATGTAAAAAAGCAGGCTTTTTGTTTTTTGGCATTTTAACTTGGCGTCCAATATATTTTTTAATGCCTGGTGATCAATGCTTGAAAAATACTTGCTTATGTCGGCTTTTAGCGCATACGCTTTGCCGCTTTCGCTTTCCACCTGCTTAATAAATAGCTGCGCTCTGTCGGCTCCGGCATGTGCGCCCTTGCCTGTTCTGCATGCGTAAGAATCGTGTATGTATCGTTTGTCGAATAACGGCTCAATTACATTGTAAATTGCTCGATGTATAACACGGTCTTTAAAGTGCGGCGCTGAAATTAGCCTGCGCTTTGGCTCAAATACATAAAAATGCCTGTACGGTAATACGTTGTACATTTCCCACATTAGCTCGTTTTGTATTTGCACTATGTTTTCTTCGAGGTTATTGAAGAATGCAAGCGCCGATGCTGATGTTGTTTTTCCTTTTCGGCATTGGTATGCCGCGTTTAATATATTTTCGAACTGGTATATTTGCTCGTACGTGCAGCCTGTTGACGCGTCGACAGGCTTTATTGCTTTTTCAGCTATAGCTGGGGCAGCTGCATCCTTTTCAAAGTTGCACTGGCAGCCCCCCTTAAGGGTACTGCTTCTGGCATAATCAAGAGCGGGACGAAAACCGATATTACTGTTCGCATTCGAACGCGCATTGTTCAGATTGAGCGCGCCCAGCCCAGCGTTCGAGCCATTGTTCCAGTTGCCGCCACGTAGCGGGAATCGATTCCGTGCATTCATAATGCAACTACCTGTTTGTTTCTGATGGACTTAATCCAACCGCCTAGCATTTTGCCGATTTCTACTAATCGCTCTATCCATAATTGATATTTTTTTACGTCTATATAGCGCAAGTCTTTTGCCAAGCGAACTTGGCGCTTTAGTATTGCTAGCTCAATGTCTAACTCTGTTAGCGTTGTTTTTTTATGATAACGCTTAAATGCAGTAACTATTAAACGCTGCAGCTGCAGCATAGACTTGCGTATTTCTGCTGCTAGCACGTGCGTTTCGTGCTTTGGGAATTGCTTTATTGCTTGATACCCGTACATCAACATGTCTCTGCATTTTTCTTCGATTGTTAGAGCGGTCAAATTTCCTCCTTGTTATGCCCGCGCTATCGCGCGGGGTTCAAATTTCAATAACCAATTACGCAAAGAAAGCGGGACGAAAACCGAAACTACTGCTCGCAAGCGAACGCGCATTGCTCAGAATGAGAGCGCCCAGCCCAGCGCTCGAGCCACTGATCCAGTGGCCGCCACGCAGCGGGAATCGATTGCCATAATTTCGACAGTAGATGTAGCCGCCAACCGTAGTTGTTGATTCTGACTCGATTAACAGGCGGCGTAACAGCTCAATTTTGTTGTAGTCGAGCGCCTTTTCGATTGCTGCAAAGTGGCTGTTTGTTAAATAAGGGTTGTCGTTTGCGTCATTGCCTACTGGGCCGTTGCGATTTGTAACGCTGTTGCTTAGCTTTGGAGATCCAGCGTTGCCGGCGCCTTCTGTGCTTGCCGTTGGCGAGTCGAAAAACGCCGTGTGCTTGTTCCAGTTTTCTTCAATTACTGCTGGGTTGTTGTCAAGCGTAGTAATGATCTGCCCTTCGTCTAGCATCATTTGGTCTAACCATTCCCACACATTACCCACTAGGTCTTGAATGCCCCATTCTGTGTGGTCGTGCGACCATGTTGCAGGGCCTTTGCCGGTGTCGGTTCTTGCTGCTCCTGATGCGTCGCCTGGTAAGCCGTTGTCGCTACGGCGTGCTGTTTCTAATTTGTTTTCGTGGCTGCGGCCGTAGTTTGTATTGCCGCGCGGCACTGTGCCATTTGCATAAGACCACAGCGCTATTGCTGCCCATTCGTGAATGCTCATCATGTGCCAGCCAGCGCCTTTGTTATTGCATAGTGCTTTTGCCTGGTCGTAATTAACCGATGTGCGAGGCTGCACACCACCGATAACACTGCAGCCGCCATTTGCTCCGGCTGATGCTAGGTATTTACCAATGTACACTTCGCCCAACTGAACACCGTTGCGCATAAACATGGTTGGAATGCCTGTGCCTAGGTTTAAGTCTATGCTGTATTTTTCTTGGATTGCAGCGGCTAACTCTTCATATGTGAACGGGGCAATTGGCACCATCACATTTGGGTTGCCCTGTTCGTCGATGATCACTTTATTGCGGCCACCGGATGCGTGTTCGATTGCCTTGCGGTAACCGTCTGATGCAACGACTGCCATTTCGTTTGCCTTGGCCTTTACGAACTGGTCTAGCTGCGTTGTTTTGCTGTCGATTTCTGCTGCTTTGCCTTCGATTGCTGTTGTTAGCTGGTCGGCTGCGGTTACTAGCTGGTTTATTTGCGTTACGCTCATGATAGTTCCTTGCTGAAATTGCTGAAGTTTTTATTTAAAAAGTAATTGCGCACAGTGCGGCGCATGTTGTTTATTTGTGCCGTTGCATTGCTGGTTGCTAACAGTGTTAGCGCGTCAATTTGCGGGCTGTAGTCGAACATCCACGATTGCGCTGGAATGGTAATGCGCGCTAGGGCTGCGGCTGCCGCAAACTTTAAAACAAACGAGCGGTTGTGCACGTTGTTTACACCTTGACGCTTGCGCTGCAGTGGTAAGTAATCTACTGCTAGCAGCGTGCCGTTGCGCGTAACTAGGCCTATCCAGTTGTAGTCAAAGTCGCCTATATCTTGCTCTAACACTACTGCCCACGCGACTGTGTTTGCATCTACATACCCTGACGTATCTATGTTGCGACGATAAACTATTTGTGCGCCGCCCGGCATTTTTTCGTTTGGGTTGCGGGTTGCTTGCTCGTTTAGCCCGGGTATATTTGCAAATACTAGCTCTGTTACTTCAAGCCCTTTGTTTTGCAGCGTTGCTGTTGTTATGTATGCCTTGCCAGCATTGGTCATTATGCCGGTTATTGCCTGATTCATAGTTGCTCCTTGGCGGTGCTTATGCCGCCGTCTTTGCTTAAAAACCCATAATGCTGGTGCGCGGTAATGTTGTGCTGCACATCAATGCTTGTTGCTTGGTGGCGCGTGTTGCTTGTTAGTGCGTCTAGCCCTAAAAAGCTATGAACTACGCCGTGATCAATGCCAGTTATTGCGTTTATTTTTGTTGCTGAGTTAACGTAGTTGTTATCCCATTGCACATGCGTTAGGCCGAGGCTTAGCGATACTGCTGCCAAGTTATGCACTGTTAGTTCGTATCGGCGGCATGTTCGGCCGTACAGCTGTATTAGCTCTGGCAACAGTTCGTATGCGCTTGCTAGCGTTGAGTCGGTCATGTCTATTGCAATAATATCCCAGTCGCGCCCCTCTATTCGCTCGCGCACATTTATGACCTGGAGATCCAGCCGGTTAAAAATATCTTTTATGGTTGCTATTTCTCCGGCGTCAATTGTATTGACCAGGGCGTGCTGTACGCGCTTGCGGTAGAGATCCAGCGGCTCACTATTTAACCGCTGCGTTAACCGTTCCCACGCTAGCAGGCCGAGAATTGGCTCTTCGTTTTGCAGCTCGTCTTTTTGCTGCACAGCCCACATAACGTAATTGCGCGACTTGCTCCAATACCCTGTAGCCGCTTTTACAAGCTTTTCGGCGTAGCCTTTATTTAGCCATGTTGCTATTTGATTAGCCATTTTAGCCCTTGGTTACTGTGAGTGATGAAAGCACGGGTAGCCAGTTAGCGGCGGTTATGTCGTCAATGTCGAACTTGATTGATTGCAGTTCACTAAATTGCGCGTGGCACTCTGCAACCAGCTGGCTAACACTGAACACGCATTGATGCGCTACGCGGGTGGGTGCGTATGCTGCATTTTGCCTGAACGCTGCTTGTATAAATGTTGTTAACTCGCTTTGTATGTCTTCGCTTTGCGAGTGTAGCTTGTATGTTGCTGTTACATTAAACCCAGTGGTTGCCATTGCATACACTATGAAGTCGTCGCCTAAGCCGTGATGCCCTGCAGTTCTTATGTGCTGATTAATTGCCCCCAGCAAAGCGGTTGGCACTGCGCCTATGTCTAGATATATGTAGGCGTTTGCTGTGCCTGGGCCGCGCGGCGCTCCGGTTTGAATATAGATGTTATCTATTGGCACGCCAAAGCTTGCAATTATTTGTTTGTACACTGCGTTAATGTGCCAGCGAGCGGCGGTTCCGAACACGTTGCGTATGCGCAAGCGGTAATGCTCCGTGCTTTCTGTGTTTGCCCCGGGCTTTATTAGCCAGTCTTTGTTGTTGGTTACTGTTACGCCTTCTTGCTGATCAATAAAGTAGCGGTATGCGTTTGCTGGCAAGTTATATGCTGCGCCCTCTTCTTGCGCTTGCGCTAATGCGTACGCCGTGCTTTGACCTGCTGCAAAATGCACATCTTGCATTAGCGTTAATTTATATGCTTGTTCGCCTAGCACGTCGGTAGCAATTTGCGCACCGGCAGTAATTGAGCTTTCGCCCGCGGTGTCTTGGCGCGTGAACGTGAGTATGCCTTGCGCTTTTACGCCCGCTTGAATAAATACGTTGCGAGCTGGGCCATGCTTTTCTATTAGCGCGTCGCGGCTGGCGGTCATTATAAATAGATTTGGCATAAGCTGCTGCGCAACCCAGTTTAATAGCTGCACTAACGGCTTGGTTATTAGCGCTTCAACGGTTCGCCAGAACGGGCTAAACGGTGAGTTATTAGCAACTTGTATGTTCTGCTCTTTTAGCTGGGCCTGCCATTGCTTCGCTGCTGATTGCTCGTCCATTGGCAAGCCTGCATTTTGCATCATTGTTTTAAAGTTCATTGCTGCTCCCATACTGTCGCGTTTGTGCGTTAATGCTTAGCGTGCCATCGTCGTTGCGGTGCACTTTTATTGTGCCTGGCTTTACGCGATTGTCTTGCTCGGTTAGTAATTCGAGTTCGGTTAATATTGGCTCTATGGCGTTTTTGTTGCGCAGGCCAACAAGCTTGGTTAGCAAACCGCTTTCTAAAATGCGGTGCTTTATATCCTGACTTATTACGTCGGATTTTTTAAACGTACTGGGACTTAGCGAGTCGTTAAGCATAAAGTCGCCGTCTTGTACTTCTAGGTCTATGTGTAGTGCTATATCAAATTTCATTAACCTGCTAGCTCCATCATTTGCTCAAAGCTTTGCGCTAAGTCGTCCGATTTAAAGTTTACGTTTTCAATGCTTATATGCTTGCTGCTATCGCTGCTATTGCTGTTGTTATTTGTGTTGCTGCTGTTGTTGGTTAGGCTTTGCAAGTAAGCCGACGTTTGTAGCTTGGGCTTATATGCAGTGGCCTGTTGTTCTGCGCTAATTTGCTGTGCTTTTTCGGCGCTGTTGCTGGCTGTGTTAGTAATTATCTGATCTGTTTTTACGCTGGGCAATGCTGGCTCTGGCGCCGCGCCTTGATTAACGCTTACCAGCTGCGCTTGCTTAGCGTTATAAACAGGGGAATTTGCCGAGTTAGTAATATTGTTATTTGCAACCGTAACTGCTTTGTTTTGCTCGCTTGGGAATGCATTGTTTATTAATGCCTGGCTGCGGGCTTGCGCCTGTAAATTTAACGGTGCGGTGCTGTCGGTTGGCACTGCAGGTAAGCGCTGGCTAGTAAATTTAAATGCATCGTTTGCGGCTTCACGCTCGGTCATTGCTTTTGGTTGGGCAGCTATGTCCGCTGACGCTAAGCTGTTTTGCGTAGCGTTATTTACACTGCTATTTACCGCTGCTAATGCCTTCGTGCTAGTTGCGCTGTTAGTTACCGTTGCCGCATTGTTTTGCATGGCGTTAGTTGCGTTGTTGATTGCCGTTGCCGCATTGTTTTGCGTGGCGCTAGTTGCGTTGTCGATTGCCGTTGCCGCATTGTTTTGCGCGGCATTAGTTGCGCTGTTTACTGCCGTTGCCGCATTGTTTTGCGTGGCGTTCACTGCGCTGCTAGTTACTGCGCTGTTATTTACTGCGTTGTTTTGCTCGCTTGGGAATGCATTATTTATTAATGTCTGGCTGCGGGCTTGCGCCTGTAAATTTAACGGTGCGGTGCTGTCGGTTGGCACTGCAGGTAAGCGCTGGCTAGTAAATTTAAATGCATCGTTTGCGGCTTCACGCTCGGTCATTACTTTTGGTTGCGCTGAATAAGCAGGGTCGTTTGCTGCTGCTGGGCCTGCTAATGCCTGCGTGCGCGGCTCTTCGGTTTCAACAATTGCTGTTACTTTAGGCGCTGCATAATTTATAGGACTGTTTGGCGCTATGTATTGCGAACTTGCTTGCTGAGCTGGCGCGCTTGCTTTACTGATAACGCTTTGCCCGTAGTCGCGGCTGTAAGCTTGGTCGGCACTTTGCATAACCATTGTTTGCGGCTGAACTGCTTGGGTTACCTGCTCAACTTTGTTTGATACTTTTGCTGGCTCGTCGTCTGAGAAAAACGAGATAACCGAGTTTAATACGCCGTTGTCGGCGATGGCTGAAATAAAGCTACTTACGCCGTCAAATATTCCACTGATGCCGCTGGCTATGCCGCCGAAAAAGTCGCCCAAAAAGCCGAACGTTTCGGTTAAATAATTTATTAGCGATTCAATTATGTCGACTGCGCTTTGCCAAATTCCGGTGAAAAACCCTGATACAGAACTCCCCATGCCTGAGAAAAACCCGGTGATGGCGCCGCCAAAGCTGGACAGTAAATTACCCACATACGAAAACGCTGAGCCTATGGCGTTAACCATGCCCATAACCACGCTGCTGATTGCTGAAAATGCGGGTGCAAAAAAATCGTACACTCCTACGGCTATTGTTTTTATTAGCCGCCACACCAATTGCAGTGGCAGCGTTAGTAGATCGAACGCAACTTTAAGGTATTTAAACACGGTTGAACTTTCCGCCCACTCATTAAATGCGGCGGTTATGTCGTCAAAATAATAGATAAGTGCGGCAACAGCGGCGATTAATGCAACAGCTGCTATAACAATCCACGTTAATGGGTTTGCCCAAAGTGCTGCGTTAAATAGCCAGGTGGCCGCTTGGCCTGCAAGCATAACCGCTTTAAATGTACCCATGGCAATAGCGGCCGCACCCATGGTAGCTATAAGCGATAAGAACCCTGCAACACGCAGTGCGATTAATGCGCCCTGCCATAGCTTAGTTACTATTAGCTGTGCATTGGTTAGCGTTATGCCAATGCCTGTTGCAAAGTTATATAGCCCCATGGCAAAGGTGGCTATGCCGAATGCGGTCATTAGCGCAACTACGCCCACTACTGCGGTTGCGATCACGCTTGATAAAAATGGGAACTCTTCGGTTAGCGAAACGATGCCCGCAAACATTGACGCAAGCACTTCTACAAATGGCTCTACCACTGGCAACAAGCGGTTACCCATTGCTGTGGCTGCGGCATTAAATGAACCGCCCATTCTATCCCATGGGCTTGCAATGATGTTTGCCATTTCTGCCGCTTTGGAGTTGTCTTGCACGCCTTCGAAAACAGCAATGCCGTCTTTTAATTTGTCTACTTTGGTGCTTAGTACGTCGACTGCTTTTGCGCCCTGCTTGCCAAATATTTGCGTTAGCACATCGCCACGCGCTACAGAACCCAGCGATGAAAGTCGGTTATTAATGCGCCCTAGCACTACGTCTATTGCAAGCATGTCGCCGTTGTCGTCGGTTAATTGAATGCCTAGCGACTGCTGCGCCTTGCCAATGCCCTGCAATAACGATGCGGCTTGCGTGCCCGCAACCGAACCCGACTTAGCAACTAGCTGTAACTCGCCCACTAGGGCAAATTGCTGGGCTGAGCTTAGGCCAATATTTGTTGCAGTTGCGCCAAGGTTTGAAAACGCCGCTTGCATTTCTGCACCGGTGGTTTTGTAAAGCTGTACTGCGGTGGCGGTTTGGCCTGCTATTTGGTTTACCCAATTAGACTTGCCCATTTTGTTGGCTGTTTTTTCAAATATGCCATACATGGTGCCCATGTAGCTGGTAATGGTGGCTGCGTCGGCTTTGGTTGCTACCGCTAGTATGTTTGATGTTTTAGTAAATTCTGATAGCTCATCGCCCGTTAGTCCGGCAATGGCTGATTGAATATCGTATGCACTGCGCACAAACTCGGCAGAGTTGCCACCAAATTGAAAGCCAAATTCGTATGATGTTTTAGTTAGTTTTTGCAATGCGTCGTCGGCAACGCCCAATGATTGCACTTCGCCCAAGGCGGCAACGTGATCAATTGCGGGAGCTAGTGATTTAGCTAGTGCGTAACCACCACCAACGGCCGTGGCTGCGCCGCGCATCATTTGATCTTGCGCGGCGGCTGTTTGCTGGCTCAGCTGATTAATTTTAGCCATGACTTTATTAACCGGACCCGTCACCTTGTCGATGATGCCGATTGAATAATTAAGCTTGTCTAACTTGCTGAGCGTGGCCATTACATTACTCGCTTAGTGCTTGGCATATGCCGTTATTTACAGCAACTACAAAGTTTTCTTGCTGCTGCGTTTCGAGGTATAGCGCTTGCGCTAGGCTCTCTTGGGTTGCGGTAACCGCGCCAAAATACTTGGCGTGGTATGCCTGTAGCTGATCTAACCGAGACTTGCCTATTTGCTTGGCTCGGTCTTCGATTTTTTTACGGTGAAATTAAACTCCGGTTGGTATTCTTCAACAATTGCACCCACTAAAAATAATGCGGCGCCTGGCTGTTGCACTAGCTCTTTTAGTTTTTTAGCGTCTTCTTGCACTACTGTGTTTAATACAAAGTTAGTGGCTGGCTGCACTTTGTTGTTTGGCTGCGTAGAGTTAATGTATTTGTTGTAGTCGGCTGCGTTTACGTTAAATGTAATTTCGCCTACCGGTGTTTCTAATGTGATTTTTTTCTCGAACGCCATGATTATTTACTCGCTTTAATGTCGGATTGATTTAGTAATGTGTATGTAAAATACGGGCCGTACTTGGCTGCTGATTGGTCACACAAATTAATGAACTCGTCAAAGTCATTTGGGTTAGCTAGCACTTGGCAACCTGCAGACCATTTATCAACTTGGGTTGATGTGGTTTTGCTGTTTGCTCGGTGGCAGTTAATACCAAAGTAACCCTGCTGTAGCTCGGCTTGTGGTGTGACTTCCGTGTCTAACTCGGTGTTTTTGTCGTTGTCGCGCAGGACAACAACAGGTTTGTGCTGCACTAGGGCGCGGTATTTGCCCTGGTGATAACCCAACTTCCATACGCTTTTATGCTGCCCTGCAATTAGGACCGCTGTGCCGCTTACGTTCATTGGATTTTGACGCCAGTAAATACCGGCGTCGGTGGTTGCTTTGTACTGCTTTAATTGCCACTCGCCGCCTTGCTGATACAGCACGCAAATAACATCGTTAAAGGTATTGGCGCGCGTGTTGTTGTGGCGAATACCTATAATGTTTAGGTTTAATTCTCCCTCGAACACGCGGTAGCCGCAGGCCTTTAAAGTGCTAAGCAATGTTGCGGCAGTTAGTTTGCGAATGGCTTTGGTCATTACAAGTCTCTCACTTCATCTGATGTTAGGTACGGCACGCCGTTGATTTTTACAAAGTCGGGACTGGTGATCGGACACTTAATTGATGTTGTGTCTTCTTCGCCGCCGTCGGCTTTGATGTTTAAAATTTCGTCTAGTTGCGGTAGACAGCCAAACGCTTCAATGTTCTTTTTGCCTGCCGCTACTTCTGCGTTAAATGCTACGTCGAACGGCTCAATGCCTTTCCAGCTACCTGCCTTTGCCGCTTGCGCTTGCACAATTAGCCAGTTTTCGTGGTCGAGCTTTAGGGTTACTTCGCCCTCCACGTCGCCGTCGATAAAGCCTTTTGGTACGCCACGCACTTTTTTAACTGTGCGGCCGTCGGTGATTTTTACGGTTGCTTCGATTACGTGCACCATTGAGTTACCAATGAAAATATCGAAGTCTTTACCGCCTAGTACTTTTTGCATGTTCGCTCCTACTCTGCGTTATCTAACATGATGCCAACTATGATGGTGTTGGGTGAATCGATTGGCTTAACTTTGAGAACGACTTGCAATGTAGTTGCGTTCATAAACGTTAGGCTGATGCTGTCGTCTTTTGGCGTGTCGATTAAGCCCGGGAACTTGTCGGCACCAATGTTAATTGAGCGCGCCATTTCGCGTAGCGGTTTGCCCATGATGCGCTTACCAAATTCAATGCCGCTGGCACTGTTGTTTAGGCGGCGGTTTTTAATGTTTTGAATGGCAATAATGCGCACGTCGCGTGCGGCCTTGTCGACAATGCGGCCTGTTTCGATTTGCTGAAAGTCGCCGCCTTCGGCATCTAACATGTTTACGTCGCCAAAATATGTGCCGTCAAAGTCTGGGTAAAACTGTGTACAACTAAAGCGCAGCGCGTCTAGTGCGGCTGTGGTTGAGTTGGTTAACGGTTTGCCTGCGGCATCTTCCGGATGCGGCATTAGTGACATTGCACCCGTAAGAACTCGCATTGGGCTATCTGCAATAGTGACTGCGCTTTTGCATAAACGCCCAGTTACTGCGCCTAGCTCGTCGCCAAATAACAAAGGAATAACAGCTGTTTGCGGTGCTACTACGCCTTCGGTTATTGGCTGCAATGCGGTTACTAAGTCTGACCAGTTTTGTAGCTCGGTTAGCCCAGGCGCTGCAACTAAAAAGCGCACGCGGCGAGCAAGACTTGCTAGTATTTCAAGCGCTTTAGCTTGATAGCTTTCTACTTCTGCTTTGCCCGTTACGGGCGTACAAATAACAATGATTTCGGGACTTACGTCTTGATCCATTGCTTCGTCAATAAGTGCCATTACGTCGGCGTCGATTGCGTGCGCTATTGCATAACCACTTACTAGGTCGTCGCCGTTGCGCTGCCATGCTTTAACTTGGGTTTTTAACGGTGAGTCGGCTACGCCAAACTCAGCATCAAAGTCGCTTTGTGCATTAATGGGTAGAATTTTGCCGTTGTTTTCGGCTGCTTGGCCGATGAACAATACGGTGCGTTCTACCTGTTTTGTAGCGCCACTGCCTGTTTGAATGGCGGCAACGGATACTTTACCTTGTGCCATGGTCGTTCCTTTTTTGCTTGCGCTACGCCACTTGCATAGCTTTGTTTAAAATAAAATTCATTTGCTCTTTTTGTTCGGCCATTGTTTGCCCCAAAAAGGAGCGGGCCGGTAAATCAATTTTCCATGTGCTCTTGCCTGAGCTGCCCTTTAATTCGCGCAGTAAAAACCCTGCTTGGTTAATACTTAAATTGTTTGTTATCCATTTAATACTTGGTCGCTTGCTGCCCTTGCCTTTGCCGCGCGGTATTTTGTAACCCTCGCTTATTAATGCTCTGGCTAAGTTGCGCGTGGCTGGGCCTTCTTTATTTTGTGCGGCACTGCTTTTGGGCTTACCTGCATCTAGGCTTATGCCCTCTTGGTGGGCGCGGGCTATTTTTCCGCTGTTGCCACCTTTAAAATATACGCTTGCGCTATTTGCGCCGTAGCGCACTTTCATGTTGCGCTTTAGCTTTGTTAGCATTTTCTTTTTTTTGCCGTTGGCGCGGCCTTGCCACCTTTTACCCGCTAAATCACTTTGCCTGGTGATCCGCTCTTTACTGCTTTTGTTTGCTGCACGTATTGCGCTGCGCAATATGTTGCGGCGCTTTTGTGGCTTGAGCTGTAAAAACGCTAGCTGCTCTTTGCTGCGGCCTTCATCAAACTTGAGATTAAGCACGGCTTACCTGCCCCTCAAGTGTGAACGCTTCGGCTATCCATAGGCTTTGCTCGCCAAAGTCGTAACGGTTGCCGTTAAATTCAAACGGGCCGTTGGGCGTTTGTATTAGCTCTATGTCTTCGCAAAGCTGCTTTATTATTAGCTCTACTTCGTTGCTGTTGTCGTCGTTAACGTCGGCACTAAATTCAATGTCGGCGCTGTCGTATCGCCCGCCGTTGCTTTGCAGCCAAAACGATGCAAAGGCACAAATAAGCGCTGCGGGTGCTGCGCATGGGTTTATGCTGATCGCTCCTGAGTAATAAAACCTTGCTGCCAACAGGCCGTTGCCGTTAATGGTTTTGCTGCTTGGCTCTATGCGGCCGCCTTCTATCCAGCTGTCGAACTGGGTGCTTAGCGCTAGGTTGCGGCCTTGATATTCTGCGGTTGCTAAATGCTGCTTAAGTTTTGCTATTTTGCTTTGGCTCATAGTAGCTCTACCGTTATGTTAGGGCTTAAGCCTTGCAGTTGGCGCATGGCGTTTATGCTTTCTCTTAACCAGTGTTCGTGGTTGTCTATTGCCGCTTGGCTTTGTGCTGTTGCGCTGTCGCGGTGCGTGCTGCCTAGCTTTGATACCAACAAGCTGGCTTTTGCTTTGCTGTAAACTGCGCGCTTATAAAACAGTGCTTGCTCGGCGCTTAACGTTTGGCCATTGGTAAGCTGTGTTTTTGCTAGCTCTTGGTTAATTTCGGTCTGTGCGTAAAGTAGCTTTTCTAGTAGTACGTCGCTTTTGCTGGCGTACTCTTGGGCAACGGCGTAATGCTCTATAAAATAAGCCGTGCTTAATGCCGGGTAATAGCCATTGCCTTCAACTGTTACATTGACACTTTGTAAATCTGCCTGTGGCATGCCGCTTAAGTTCATATTGCACCTGTAAAATACACACATTAAATTGGGTGCGGGCGCCACTTAGTCACGCGCGTTAAGCAAGTAATGCTAACGTTGTGCTAAGTTGCCCGCTGGCGTTGGAGCTAGTTAGCGGTTTGCTGCTCTGGCTCCGCTGGTTTAATCATTTTTTGCAATTCTTTTAGCAACGTTTTAACGCCTGCTTTGTCGTTAATGGATTGGGCCATTTCTGCAAAGTAAAGTGCGCTGCCTAAGTTGAGCTGTGCTTTATTTACTTTTGCGGCGATGGCATAAAGCTTGCCGCCCACTACTTCCAGCCCTGCCCAGTCTTGGTTTTTAACTACAAAAATTAAGCGGCGCAGGGTAAAGCCAATGTCGTACAGGCCTTGCTGCTGTGATTCGGCAAGGTAGTAATTTGCGTCGTCGTAGAGCTGGTCGATAACGAACGCTGCCCAATGCTTAGTATTAAACACGGTTGGCAGTGGTTGTTTTTGCTCGATCATTAATGGCAATAAGTCCATTACTGCATCCCAGCGCTTTAAATCAACGAGCCAAATAAACACCCACGCCAACACTTTGTTGTGGTGGTTTTGGCCGCTTAGGCGGTATTGGTTTATGTATGCTAGGTAGTCTTGGCGCTCTAGCGCTTCTGATTTGTATGTTGCTTTGTCGCTAATGTCGGCAAATGTTTTTAATTGAGCCAAGTCAGATTCAATGGCTGCTGCATAAAGCTGGTACTCGGTTTGCTCGTTTACGGTTGCTGGCGCATTGGCTTGAGTGGCGTTAGCCACTGCCGTTGGCGCTTTATTTTCAGTGCTTGTTGGTACTGCTTTAGCTTGGGCTAATGATTTTTTGAAAAGGCTCATTTAAAAATACTCGCTAATTGTTAAAAAAAGCCGCCCCGAAACTAGGGAGAAAGAGGCGGCTTGGCGCTGCTAAAAAACTATTCCCAACTGGTGCCTGCTTTGTTTGGCAGTTTTACATTGGCTGATTCGAAGTAGGCTATTTTTTCTAGGTCTTCGATGTAGTAACAGTCGTTACGCGATAGGTAATCTTCTACACGTTTCTTTTTTGGGTTGTCTTCTACGTGGGTGCGGGTTGAGCCGGCTTGCACGTAGTGGCTTAGGTTGTCGAAACTTGTTACTAAAATACCGCGCGATGGAAAGAACGGAATTTTATAGCTGGCTAAGCCACCATACGTTTTAATGATTTGCTCAATTTCGATTTTGGTTTTTTCGCTTGGCGTGTGCGACTGCTTTGCATACAACTTGTTTTGGTCGTTTGCTAGTAGTTCGTCGCCAATGATGGCAACCATGTTTACGCGCTTATGCTCTGGCACTGCTTGCAGTGCGTCGAACACGGCTTGGTCTAGGTTTTCGTAATCGCCACCTGCGCCAATACGAATTTCACCAACGGTTGCGCCTTCGCTAACTGCGCGCTCTGGTGCGTCGCGGCGAATGAGTTGCAGCCAGCCAATGTTTACGTCTTGCAGCATTGTGTTAGTTGTAATGTTCGTTGAGTCGGCGGCTGACGTGCCGTGAAAGCCAATTTTAATAATGTCGAGTGCAATTGCTTGGCGCACGTGGTTGCGGTAGCGCTGATGGAAGTCGGGGAATTTTGACCACTGATCCATTTTTGCCCATGATAAATGAATGTCGCATTCTACCGGGTAGCAACGGTATTCGCGTTTTGCTAAGCCTGCAACGTCGCGCGTTTGGCGCTCTTTGGTGTCGTCGCTTTCTACACCGGCACGCCCTGTTACGCCACCGTCTACGCTCATCATTACCGATTGGCCTACGATGTCGTCTACTAGTGCGGTGTTGATTAATTGTAGAAACTCTACTGAGTCGTACGTTGCGTCGTATAAGCGCTGCTCAGTTGTTGGCTCTACGTTGAACTGCTCGTTCATTGATGCTACGCCGTAGTTGCTAGCCATGCCTGCAAGTACTGCGATAAATAATTGTTTTGTTCTGGTTTTCATTTTCGTTCCTGCGTTTTGCTAAGTTAAGTTAGGGTGCGGCAATTAAAAGCAGTTGCTGTATTTGCCTTCGTCGCCTTCGTGTTCTTCGTCGGCGTTGGTTGTGTCACCCGCAGGTGTTTTTAATGCTTTGGCAAACTTGTCGCTAAGATCTTCAAGCGCTGCTTTTGTGCTTGATAGCTCTTCTTTAAGCTTTGTTAGCTCGGCTGACTCTTCGGCTGGCGGGGCGGTTTCTTCTTCGCCTTCTTTTTTAGGCGCTGAAAACGCATCAAGCTTTGCAGTTAGGCCGTCGAGCTTTTGGGCAAACTGCTCTAGCGGTGCGCAGAGTGCATCTTTTAATGCATTGGCTAATTGTGTTTCGTTCATGTCGGGTTCTTCCTTAGTGAATAGTCGTTTGAAAAAGGGTTTTTTAGGTGTGTCGATAGGCTCACATGACCCTAAGTCAACGGTTAATAAAGAGACTTCCGTGTCGTCTGGCTTGCTCTTACTACTGAAATGAATGCGGTCGGTGTAGCAGCTTGCTGGGTAGTCGGTAACGGCTAGACCTGTTAGGTATGTTTTACCAGTGCCCATGAAGTCGCGGCTTATTTCGATGCTAAAATATACGGCTTGGTCGGCTTTGTTTAATGCTACAAAACCTTGATTGGGCGCCAGTACGGCGTATAGGCACACTATACCTTCTTCGTTTTCGTATGCTTCTACGCTTACTACGTCGCCGAGCATGCCTGGTATGTCTACGTTGTGTAGGTTTTTAGCAGCCCAGCCTGACCAGTTAAATTCGTGATCGAGGTTTATGCGTGCGCCATATTTGCGCGGGTTGTAGGTTTCTACTATGTCGGCTACGTCTTGCTCGGTTATTTCGCGGCCGTCGACAGTCATGCCAACAGCGGCAATTGATAATGGTTTTGTGCGTAGTTGACCTGGCATATAAACAAACCTTTTAAATGTTTTTTAATTAAGCTTTATGCTTTAAAGTAACTGCAGTTTGCACCCTCCTTTTAACCCTTTCCAACCGTTTAACTTTTTGAAATTCCTATATTTAACTTTTAGGAATGGATAGGTTTTTAACAAACAGATTACGCCCTTTATTACTAATACACTGCCGCCATGGATTAATTAATGTGGCGCAATATGAAGGCTAACTACGGACCAGACATACGCAAAAAAGCACAGGATTTGTATGTTGTTGAGGGCTATACCTACGAGGAAATAGCTGATTTAGCAGGCATGCCAAGTGCGCGCAGCATTAGGCGTTGGTCTGAGTCTGAGAACTGGGCGGACATGTGCCCAACGTATAATGCCGAAATGGCGTTTAGTCGCCGCATTAATTTGTTAGCCGATAAAGACAATAAAACCGATGCTGAATATAAAGAGCTAGACTTTTGCACGCGCCAGCTGTGTGCGCTTAATAAAAGCAAGCTGGCTCCTGCCCCTAAGCAACGCGCTAACAATGACGATGCTGGTGCTGGTAATAGTGGCGGCAGCGGCAAAAAGTCGAAGAAGAAAAAGAAAAATGATTGCTCTGGCATTACGCTTGAAATGCTTGACGAGCTTAAAGACAAGCTTCTTTATCCCCACCAAAAACATTGGTTTGAAAACCAAGATCACCGTGCACGCTTTATTTTAAAGCCCCGCCAAATTGGGGCTACTTTTTACTTTGCGTTTGAAGCCTTTTACGATGCGGTTATTAATGGCCGCAATAAAATATTTATATCGGCGAGCCGTGATCAGGCCGAGGTATTTAAAGCCAATATTGTGGCGCTGGTGCGTGAGCATTTTAATGTTGAGCTAACCGGTTCACCAATGGTGCTTAATTTGGCTGGCGGCAAAACAGTTAAGCTTATTTTTAAAAGCACTAATGCGCGTACTGCTCAGTCGGAAAGTGGCGACTTATATATAGATGAAGTTTTTTGGATCCCTAAATATAAGAGCTTGCGCGGGTTGGCGCAGGCCATGGCAACGCATAAGCATTTGCGCATTACTTATTTTAGTACGCCGAGTGTTACGAGCCATGAAGCGTATGACCATTGGAATGGTAAGTGGTACCGCAAAACTAAGGCGTGTAATGATCCTGAGTTTGCGATTGATGTTAGCCATAAAAGTTTAAAAAACGGCAGGCTTTGCGAAGATGGCATTTGGCGACAAATGCTTACTGTGTACGATGTGGTTACCAGTGGGTTTGACCGCATTGATATTGGCGTGCTTGAAAACGAGTACAGTGTAGATGAGTTTAACAACTTGTTTATGTGCAAATTTATTGATGATGCGCACAGTGCGTTTAACCTTAAGCAGCTTATGAACTGCGTGGGCGACTCTACCAAGTGGCCTGACTTTGATTTAGATTACGAACGCCCTTACGGGTTAAAGCCGGTGGTTATTGGTTTTGACCCTGCGCGATTTGGCGATAAGGCGAGCGTGGCTATTTTAAGTGCGCCGATGAAGCCTGGTGAAAAGTTTTTGCTGCTTGAAGCAATTGATTTAAGCGGTAATGATTTTGAAGCGATGGCAAGCGAAATAAAACTACTTACCGAAAAATACAACGTTGTGCACATTGGCGTTGATACCACTGGTATTGGTTACGGCGTGTGGGAGCTTATTACTAAGTTTTACCCTAACGCTGAGCCAATACATTACAACCCTATTATTAAAAACCGTATGGTTATTAAGGCAATTAACGTTATTCAAAACCGACGCCTTGAGTTTGACCAGGACGCGGTAAACATTGCTAGCTCGTTTATTAATATTCGCCGTAAAGTTGTTGGCGACCAAATTACATATGCTACTAACCGCACGGCCACTACGGGCCATGCCGATATTGCGTGGGCAATTATGCACGCCTTGTTATTTGAACCTCTGGACGGTAATGCCCACAGCCGCCAAACATCTGTAGGAATTGCAGCTTAATGAAACCACGATTACAAGTAAGCAACGGCCAAGCGCCAAATTACAACCAACGAACTGCGGTGACTGATGCGTTTAGTTTTGGCGACCCCGAGCCATGTTTAGACAACCGGCTAACTGATTACGTTGGTGTATTTAGTGACAGCAACGGCATTTATGCGCCGCCCATTAGTTTGCAGGGTTTAATTAAACTGCTGCGCGTTAATGCTCAGCACGGGCCCATTTTGTATTTTAAGCGAAACATGATTTTAAAATGGTATAAGCCTAACCCGCTTTTAAGCCATCAATCTTTAAGTAAGTTTGGCTTTGACTTGCTGTGGAGCGGCAACGCTTATTTGCAAATTATTAAAAATTCGTTTGGGCAAATTATTAAACTGCGCCACCTGCCTGCACTGACTATGCGCTATACGAGTACGCGCGGTGTGTATGCGCAATTAAGCAACCGTAGCCATGAGCCTATTTATTTTAATGCTGGCGAAATTATGCATGTAAAAGAGTACGACCCGGGGCAAGGCATTTACGGTATACCGCAATATTATGGCGGTATTCAGTCGGCATTATTAAATGAAGATGCGACCTTGTTCCGCAGACGGTATTACAAGAACGGTGCGCATATGGGTTTTATATTTTCAATGGCTGATCCTAATTTAAGCGCTGAAGATGAGACGGCATTAAAAGATGCAATACGCGATAGCAAAGGTGTGGGTAACTTTAGAAGTTTGTTTTTTAATTTTAGAAGTAATAAGGCCGATGCCGAAAAGGCGATAAACATTACACCGGTTGGTGATATATCTACCAAAGATGAATTTGAGCGAATTAAAAAAATTACGCTTAACGATATGCTGAGTATGCACCGCGCACAAGAAGCGCTAAGCGGCCAGTCGTCTGGTGAAAGTGCGGGCTTTGGCGATTTAGATAAAATTACCCGCGCCTATTACAACAATGAAGTTGTGCCACTGCAGCAAGATGTTTTAGGTATTAATAATTATTTGCCTAGCGCGCAGCATATTGAATTTAAAGAGCCTGAGTATTCAGACTTAAACCCAACACCCAAGGAAGACACATGAGCTGGATAGATATAGTTGAATTTATTAAACAGTGGGGGCAGTTGCTTATGTTGAGCTTTTTAGCGGCGGCTATACAAATGTATTTAAGCCGCAAGGTGTTTACGTTTTTTCATTATTTTATGAGTGTATTAATTGCTGTTTTTGCGGCTTACTTGGCGGCTATGTTTTGCGAGTGGCGGCAATTTGATGAAAGCTTAAAAACGGGTGTTATTGGTGTAACCGCTTATGCGGCCCCGCACATTTTAGAGGGGATCAATAAATTTATTGAAACGTTTAGCAAAGACCCAAAGGGCTTTATTAAATTAATTAGGGGCGGCAAATAATGGGCTGGTTAAAAACATTAGTTTCTTTTATCACTGACCCAATAGCCGACTTAACCGGCGGCTATGTTGAGCGCAAACGCATAGCGGCAGAAATGGCGGCCGATGTTGCACGCGCTGAAAACAACTTTAAAATTGCCCAGTTTGAAGCTAAAGCAAAACGCTGTATGCAAGCCGAGCAAAACGACGCCGATTATGACTTTCTTGTTTTAAAGAACCGCGACAAAACCATCATGGATGAAGTGATTATTTTATTCTTTTTGGGGTTGTTTGTGTGCCATTTTATACCGACCATGCAACCGTACATGCATAAGGGCTGGCAAGCAATGGGCTATGGAGGTGCGCCCTGGTACTTTGAATTTGTGATTGTAGGTATTGCCGTTTCAACGCTTGGATTAATGCGATTGTTTAGAGCATTTTGGGGAAGTAAGAACGTCAATAAAAAAAGCGCTAGTTAGGAGCTAGCGCTTTGGTGTTACAAACCACTTAGTTTGCTTTGCCATTCTTCTAAATTAAAAATACTGTTATCTATTCTTTGTGTAACCTCGTATTTATTATCCGTTATTGGGTTTAGCACATCATCATAAATGGCAGCCAGATAACAATGTTCATTTTCAGTACTTCGCTTACTTGTGCCTATGTGCTCTACCTCTAGCTCAAGCCTATTAGCTATTCTAAGTGTGTGGTTTTCTAGGTCATCGTTTGAATAATCAAGGCTAGTTAGTAACGAGTTTAACTCAACCAATAAAGCATCAACTCTTTCTTTTATTAGTTCTAATTTCATATCTTGCCTCTTTGAGTACCATTCAATTTCTAATGCGTTTTCCAATTTACCTGCAACAACTTCAAGACGCTTAAGTGCCCTTGTAAAATTTGGCCCAGGCACACCATTAAGTGTTGCTGCATTGGTCTTGCTTATACCGCGAACTAAGTAATCGCTAAGCGCCGATTTTATATCTTCACTGGTGCTTTTACCAAACGACAAAAGCACATCTAATCGCTCTTGGCTTTGTGAGCCTTTATATAAATACTTCATAAATTATTTATCGCTTAAGTGATAATTAATTTATTATATTTCAATATTCAACAAATGCCCACCTATTTGGTCTTTATGCTGTCACTTTGTGTCAAACATTGTCACACTTTTGTCATTGCGATCCTTTTAAACTTCCTTTTAGATCCTTTGGTTATAAGGGCTAGCTAAAAATGGCTTGTCACTGGGGGTGTCAATTAAACGCATTTTTTGCACGAAAGCGGAAGGCGAGGAGGAGTGATTTTTTTAGCTCTTTGATTCTCAGCCAATAGTTAAATGGTTATTTGTAACGCACTCAACCACTGTATATAATGACAGTGTACTTTATTAACGATTGGTGAATATTATGGCGCGGGTTACTTGTCCAAATTGCGAAGCTAAAGCTACGATTACATCGCGTGAAACGCAAAGCGCGCACGTAGTAAATTTATATTGTTCGTGTACTAATACTCGTGAATGCGGGGCGACGTTTCGTATTACCCAATCGTTCGATCACTTCTTAAACCCTCCGGTACAAAGCACGCAACAATTAGCCGCCGCGCTTATTAAAAGCCTACCTCGCGAACAGCAATTAGAACTGGTTGGGCTTTAGCTTTAGCTTTTACTTTATTGCACGCATTAAAAAGCCCGTTTAATACGGGCTTTTTTGTGTGTGCTGTTTACTGTCTGCGCTGGTTATATTGTGACTGGTTTTGCTGTGGCGCGCTTTGCTGCTGATCATACTGCCCTTGGTATTGTGCTGGCGCATAACCTTGGCTTTGGTTTTGGTGGTTTTGTGGCTGGTTATTGTGCGTTTGACCTTGCTGGCTTTCACTTTCCCAAAATATATATAGTTTCAACGGGCCTTGTTGATTAATTGGCATAGTGTCGAGTTCTATTTCAATACTGTCGCTGCCGCCTTGGTTGCTGCTCGGCCATTTAGTGGCTCGGCCTAAAGTGGCGTAACGGTTTTTGGTTTCATTGCCTTGCTGGTATTTTTCAGCAATACAAGCAACGCGGCCTTTATCTAGTGGTTTGTTATTTTGTGGGTGCATAGTGCGCTTCCTTTTTGTTTAATGTTTTATTTAATGATTTGTGTTTTACAGCTGAGTGGTACACCCAGTTGCGACGTTTAACGTTTGGTTTCATTGATCACCATAATTCGCTTAATTCTTTTTCTAACTGCTTTTGCGCTAAGCGCTCTTCTAGCAGTTCGCGGGTTGACTTGCTGCGCTGCTGATATTGCGGGCGCGGCTCTTGGTTTTCGTGGTGCGGCATTTTAGCCGGTGCACTTACTGTTTTTGGTGAAACAATTCGCGCTTTTTTAGTACTTGGCTTTGCTGTTGTTTTTATTTGCCCGGTGCGAAATTTATATTCTTTTCGCTCGCAACCGCAGCCCTGGACATGACCCAAATTATCTTTGCGCACTACGCGAGTGGTGCCGCACACGCATTTACACATAAAATGCTGCACCCCTCGGTTGCGGCGGTCTTCGTTTAATACTGTCCAGTTGTTGAAAACGTCACCCGCTGTTACTTTACCTGTGGCCATGTTCTTGCCCTCCAGCCAATAAGCTTGGGCGCTTAAATAACAATGCGGCATTTTGTAACTGGTCAATAGTGACTCTGCGGCCATCAATAGCGACGACTTTAATTTTGCTCACTGGGTCGTTTTCTTCAATAATTTCGTAGCGTGAGTTCTTTTTAATATTTTCAATACTGCGGTTACCATCTTTTAGCGACTCGCCAAAGGCATGGCCTAACATTCTTGCTGTATAAAATAACCCTGTTGAAAGCATTTTCTCTGCTGCTGATTGTGTGTTCATAATGTCACCTGCTGTTTTGGTTGTGGTCTATTGCTTACTGCAAAAACATCGGCGTTAGGTTCTTGCTGATAGCCGGTGCAAATTTCGGTAGCAAAAACGCTGTTATTGTTTTTTCCGCACTGGCCGTATTGGGTTTTAGGCGCTGGCTTATCGAATTTAGCAATAAACGGGCTGTGCTGATCATCTGCAAAACCTTTTGGGCAAAACGCCTGGCAACTAATACATGCCTTTGGCATGAGTACCTTTGAAATTTGAATAGTCATATTTGCTCCTACGCCATTAAATCCAGTGCCCACCAATCGTTACTGCTGATTGCTGATGCTTCACCAGCTAGTACTAATCTAGCTAAATCTAAGTCGCCGATAATGTCGGCAGTGTATTTATTAAATTGGGTGTTTGATGGGGTGTTACGCCCGTCTAGCTCTGCATACATGTGCGCTAGGTCGTATAGCTCGCGAGCGTATGCATAATGTTTGTCTGTTGGGGTTGGCTTAATAGACGATTTTGGCGCTTGCATGTTCAGTTGCTCAAAGCTGTGTAGCTCGCGCTCCTGCATGTAGTACACGCGGTTAGCTTTAATAACGTTGCCTCCTTGGTTTAACTGCTTCATTTGAGCGCCAGTAAACATATTTAAGAGGTCGCCTTCTGGTTTGGCTGTTTGCTCGTCTACATTTGGGGTGTGTTTTTGGGCTTCGGTATTAGCTATATAGTCAATAGCGTGCTGGCGATGCTCTTTTTGCTGCGCTGACTCGTCCAGTACCACTAAATGGCCGTCTTTTATTAGGTAAATATGGCCGTTATTTCTAACTCGTTTACCCGCTAACAGATCCTTTTTAACGTTAATGATCTCTTTTGAAGTAAATCCGATCATGTCTAGCAATAATTCGTCTGTATGCCCTACAGCTAAAGGCGTACGATTATTCCCACTAGTCCAAGGTAGGTCAGCTACGCTGACGTTGTTGGCATCCTGCCCACCAATAACGGCGGTGTTTTCTGCTGCTGCTGTGCCTATAACTTGCTTAGACCAGGTATGAACGCGGGTAACAAGCGTGCAAAGGCCAAAGGTGTCTTCAACGCCCTTTAGGGTTTTAGTAAATTCTGCGTATTGATTGCCGTACTCGGTATGCTGGTAAGCGGGCTTAAAGCGCGCATCGCGGCCAATGCCAAATCCACCCATTAGCGCAACAAAGGTTTTAAAATCGCCCTTGTCGGCCGCTTGGCGTATTTGCTCTAACTGCTCGTTGCCTTGCACTTCTTCACGCACTCGGCGCAGTTCGCGCCAAATAGTAATTGATGGCGACTTTTGAAACTGAAACTGCCTAATGCCCCATGTGCTAGCCCATGCTTTAACCGGGTTAACTGCTTGGGTTAGCTTTTCGCCTGTTTCTGCGTCGTACTCGTTGGCCAGTGCAAAGCCATCAATATTTTTACTTACGTACTTAGCAACATAAGCCGCTGCGCCGCCTGATTTTTTGCCGTCTTTGCCAATTTGCGCAGGTAGCATTTTTATAGCGGTGTAGCGTGGGCTGCTCGGAAAATAGTTTTTAACCGGTGCACGGGTGTACACCTTTTTAGATTTATTTAAACCCCAAATTCGGCGTGCTTTTGTGTAGCGTGCGCGTAATGATTTGCGGTTTTTAAAACGCTGAAAAAATACCTCACGGTCGTCGCGGGTAAAGTAGCGGCGTAATATGTGGTTAACTTTGTCGTAGTAACGGGTTGGCATCCATAAAAGCATGTGCCAGTGAGTGCAACCGTCTGCATGTGGTTCTGCTACGCGTATACCAAAGTATGGTATTTCTTCGCGGTCTAATTTTGCGCGGGCTTGTGAGTAAAGCTTATTTAAATATAGGCTTGCATCTTTTGGCGTTGACCCATCCCACGTAGGCGAGTTTGCATGAAAACGGCTAGGCGCTGTAATGTTATAAAAGCCGCCTGTGTAGCCCATTTCGTCGGCCAGTTCTTCGGTTTCGCGTATGCGTAGCATTAATTCGTTGCGCATGTTTTCAGGGTTGGCAACGCCTGCTTCTACTGCTTTCATTAGCGATATAACATCGCTTTGTTCGTTTACTAATTCTAGGCTTTCTAGGTAGCGTTGGCCGCGTTCGCGATTGGTGGTGTATTCGGCAATTGCTTGCTTTGAACAATACGCACTTATGCCACGGCGCTTGGTGGTTTTAGCGCCTTTTTTATCAATGCTGTTAAATAGGTCGCGGCCTACTTCGCCCGTTGCAATTTCTAGGTGCTCTAGGTAGCGGCTGCGTACTGTTTTAAGTTTACGCGCCCACCACTTATGATCTTGTGCTTTTAAAAGCGCTACTTCGGCATCGGGTATTGTTAGGTATTCGCTTTTTTCGGCAAACTGTAATTGCACGCTAAATTGTGCGGCATATTCGTTTACTTTTTCGTGTATGTCGGTTGCACCCCACGTAGGGTGTTCTTTTGCTAGGTCGGCTATTATTTCAGCTGTTTGCATAGCCAATACATTTGCATGTTTTTTGGTTTTATCGGCATTGGCTAATATGTGCCACGGTAATGGCATAGCATTAGTAATTTGCTCTAGTATTTTAAGGCGTGGCTTTAATGTTTTAACGGTACGACGTAACCAGTTATTTGCACTGTATTGAGCGCGAATATTTGCGCTTGTTGGCTGTGCTTTTTGGTGCGGGTTTTTAGTGCCGCTAAAGTCGTAAAGCGCGCGGCTTATTTGTATTAGTTCGTCTTTGGTTGCGTTGGCTGTGCTTTTTAAGCTGGTGTCGTATTTATTAATAAAGCGCTTAGCTACACGCATTTGCAGTGGCTTGGGTACTTTGCTTAAACATTGGTAAACAAACTTAACCTCTTCAGCGTCGTCTATTGCGTTAATAACCGACATGGCTGAGCTAGAAACCTGATCGCCTACTGCTTGTTTTAAATTTTGCTCGGTTAAAGGTTGTTTATTTTTTGCGTTGCGCTGCTTTTGTGCAAACTCCATATTTTTAGCAGTTTGGCGTACAAAGCTGGCTTGTATGCTGGGTGCGCGTTTGCTTTCAATAATGTCTTTTACAATAAAATTATGAATATTATTGTTATGCACTTTTTTAAGTGCCGCTTTAGCTGGCTTACTTAATTTAAGGTTAGTTACATCAATGCGGTGTTGTGCTGTTTTAAGCTCATCATAAAGCCAAGCGTTTGCTTTTTCGCTTGGGTTTATGGGCTCGTCTTTATACCAGGCATTATTTGGTGGGGTAATTTTGGCAATGTACTGCTTAACCATTTTATATTGGCTGTACGCAGTAAAACGGCCAAGGCCGTTTATTAATGTTGTGCGGTGTTCAATGTCGTCAACGGCCTTAACCAAAGTTAAAGCCGCTTTACATACATCAAAGTTTACAATGGGCCACATGCTCATTTATGCAAACTCTATTTCTACTAAATCTTTACCTACTTGAACGGCATCAATAGCGGCGCACATTTGGTCGTAAATTGGTGCGTACTCAATGTAGTCATCGGCAATAAGTTTAACCACTGGCATAAAGTCAGTTAGGCAGTTTTCGCACTCCATAAGCATGGCAACGGTAGAGCGCTTGCCTAAATTTTTAATCGTAAAGTTTGCTTGCTCTACCGCGTGCTCAACAATGTTTTTAACTAATAGCTTATTTTTAGGCATAACTTGGTCTTTGATAGTGTTCATTTTAGTATTCCTTTGGGGTTAAAACGGGATGTCGTTTAATTCGTTGGGTAGGTGTATTTGATGAAAAACTTCTACATGTTTTACATCGTGATGATCCTGAATCATGTATTCTTTATATGAGTAGTTAAACCAAGCATCTGCACGCTCAGCCTCTTCTATTGTTTGTGAGTTAATGCAATCAAACCGCGCTGATATTTCTGGGGCGTATTTTTCAAGTGCTTGGGTTGCTATCTCGTGACCAACAGAAAACGTCTTTCTAAAGTCCATTGATTTTTCACAATGAACTAAATAGCTAAGTGCCGCTTTTGCTTTTGGGTGTAGTTTCATTACTTCACTACTCCAAGCGCTGAAAATATCTTTCGGAACTCTGCGGTTCTATCGCCAAGGTAAGTAATAAAACAGCCTTTTGGTGCACCTTTTTTTACATTGCCTTGCGCATCGTTAAAATGTGTACGGCCATCAATAAAACAGCTTAAACCTGCGTTTAGTAACTTTTGGCACCATGCTTCTGAGCTATTAACAAAGGTGATGTTCATTGCTTCTTTAAAGTTACCTTGTGCATATTGGTCTAAGTAGTAATCAATCCAATCGCCATTACTTGCTACATCTTCGGTAATGCAGTGGCCACGGTATTTACTGTAACTAGGGTCGTTACACACTTTTTTAACGCACTTTGGTTTACAGGCCTGCTCACCTTTATTGAATGGGTGATTTAACCAAACTGTGTTTGCTATCCAATTTCGTGTTAATGCATCGTCTTCTTTGGTTAAGTAACACGTTGCTTTTACTGACTTGTTAGCCACTACACAACTTGCTGGGTCTAAATCAATAACCGGAAACATTTGGTGTACATACTTCAAAACTTTGGCGGGTGTGTAGAACTCAACATTGCCACTGTCTTGATTGATTAGTTGATCGGGAGTCATGGCTAATCCTTAGTGTGTTTGTGAATCAGTTTTTGACTGTTCAACTAAATGCGGAACAACATCAAACTTAGGTGGGGTTCTTTCAAAGTGTTCGCGGCCAAGTACGTTTGCGTCGGTAAAAGCGGCAACAATGTCTTGCAGTGCTAAAATGCCTTTACGTACTGCATCACGCTCTTGCAAATTAAATTGATAAAAGCTCATTTCTATATGGCGTTGTTTAAGCCCCGCAGCAATACACACTATTTTGCGTTGTTGATCAGTTAAAACGGCATTGAATAAATAACCTGGTGTGCGCGTTCTATCGCTCATTAATGCTTTTATTTCAGCTAGGCCTTTTGGTACGTGGCGGCTAGTTACTGCTTTTAGTGGCGCTGGTTGTGCATTTTGGGTTTGTTTAATAAGTGCGTTAGCCATGGTTATACTCCTTGTGCTTGTTGTGGTTTAGATAAAGCGTGCGTTTTTAACCAGTACACGGCTTGCTGTATTGTTTGGCTTTCGCTGCCGTGGCAGTAAATAGGCAATGGCAACTCGCCAACAAAGGCTTGTAGGCACGGTTCAAATTCAACTGATTGACAATTAACGGCTTCTTTAGTACTTATTTTGCACGTAAGTAAATACTCAGCTTTGGCAGCTAAATTAGGTAATGCGTTATACGTGTTTTGGTCAAATATTTTGTATGTGCTCATTGCCCTTGCTCCTAGTTATTTGCCGTACTTTCTACCGCAGTAACAGCAGTAGTTTGCATAAATACTTACATCATCTTTGCGCAAATTTTTAGCGTGTCCACCGCCCTTTTTTGGCACCCTAAATTCAAACTCAACTCTTGGATTAACCGGCGCTCTGTCACCGCCACTTAAAGAAAAAGTTTCGTCACGCCATTTGAAATCAACATCTATAGCACCTTCAGGTATTGTTCCCTGCGCAATTAAATGATTTTTAACGCACTCTAGGTTATCGGTAAAACAGTTACATGCTGTATTTTCAGTAGTCATAAAGTTGCTCCTAGTTAACTAAAATTGTTTCTATGCCTTTGCTAATTGCGTAATTACACACCTTCGGGCAGTCATCAACCCAAAGCGTAATTTGCCCTATATGGCTATCTATAAATTTCTTCTTGTATTCAAATGGTGGCGTCTCGTCTTTTGCAGACCTTTCTATAATTACATCAGGATTAAGGCCGTGTTTACCGCACCATGTTTGTGTGCCAAATTGGGAGCTGGTAACAATCACAGGTGACTGGCTGTTTTTAAAAATTTCTGCATTTGACGCTATCAATGTGCCATTTGCGTTAACAAACCTTTGCCACTTATGCCACGCTCTATTTTTAAGTTTTAAAGCGCCTCTTGGAGCAAGCCTGCCACTCCCACTAATGTCTCTAAGCGTGCCATCTAAATCAAAAACCTCCATTGCTTTGCTCCTAGTTTGCTTGATGTTGACCGTAAAACTCGTGAAACTTTTCAGCGCCTAGGCGCATCCACTCTTCTATGTCTTCCTCAACCCATACCACACGACCGCTTGATGCTTTGTGCGATTTAGGAAATTGGCCGCTTTCCATTAAGCGATAAATAGACGAACGGTGAATGCCGCACTTTTCTGCTACATCGGCTGGGCGTAAATAACGGTCGTTAATGGTGATAACTTCGCCGCGTATGTTGCGGCGGTAGTGATCGGCTACGTTTGATTGGCTCATGCTGCATCGTCCTTTTGTATTTCTATAAAATCCCCCTCTGTTTTGGTATGTTGCAAGTGCGAAATATTCACAAACCAAAACAAAGAGGAAAAACTCATGTCAAACCCAATCTTGAGCGACTGCATAAAAGCGCTTTCAAACAGTCTTACACTTGCAAATGGACTCACCCATCCAGTTGACGACTCAAAAGCAAAATGCTTATTTAAAGCACTCCGCAAAAAAGGCATTGCCTTAAGTGAAGATGAAGTACTTTTACTGGCTATCGAAAACAACTGGCCTGAAAAACACGCCAAAAAGCTAGCCGACATAGCACAACGCATTAACGATGGGCGCAGTGTTAAAATTGACCGATCAACAAGCTGGGGTGAAACCACCTTAGAAAAAGCCATTAAAAATCATCCTTAAAACGTGACTCGAACGGGTCAAAGTCATCTTCCATCCAACGAACGGCTAACGTAAGTAGGCTATAAAGCGCAGTTTCTGCGGCAGCAATATCAACGTTTAACTGCGCTTTATATTCTGTCGCTGCTAGTGCTGCCTTATCTACTGTTGTTAACTCGCCATTAGTTTTTTTACTAAGCACGCTTGGCATATCAGATGCTAACCGCCCACCTATAAAACCAAGTAACTGCTGTTTAAATCCGTCTACACCACCATGACACGCAGCAAAGTAGGTGCTAATTAAGGCTCTGTGGTAATCAAGCGCGGCCATACATACTTTTTCTGACGCAGTAAATCGTTCGTCTTCGCGCAATGCTTCTTCTCTAACGCTAATATCCATTACATCAATTGGGTCTACTTCAATTTCAGTGCTCATGCTGCATCATCCTTGTTTGCTTTTTGATGATCGGCTAGTAATTCATGTACCGTTACTTCACCGTTTGTTAGTTCTGAAATACGCGGTATGTATTTCGCTGGGGCTTGCCCGTGGCGGCTTAGCCAATGAAATACAACTGACTGCTTAGTACCTAGAATGTTAGCGAGCTTGGTTTGCCCACCAATTATTTTTACTGCTTTCTTTATGGCTGACATTTTTAATCTCCAATAGCTGCTAACCACTTTTTTCTATAATACGATCTCTTTTATTGGTTTGTAAACCACTATTGGTTGTATTTATAAAAATAAAACCAATAATAGCGATTTGACTAAAACCACTTAAAGTTGTGATAATCTAAATCAACCACACTTAAAGTGTTAAAAATAAACCTTTTGGAGATAATATGGATATTGCAAATCGTGTTAAAAAGCTAAGGAAAGCACTAGATTTAACTCAGCATCAATTAGCTGAATTGGTAGGCGTTGCGCAAAACTCGATACAAAAACTAGAAAAAGGCGATACCAAGAACCCACGAAATATTGAAGCATTAGCGCGAGCCCTTAAATGCACACCCGAATATTTGCGCTTTGGCATTAGTGACAACATAAACAGTAACGTTGCACCTGGGCCAACACTTAAAGCGGCTGTGCCATTAATAAGTTGGGTGCAAGCTGGCGCATGGTCTGAGATTAGTGAAATTAAAGCGTATGATGCGGAACGTTACTTATGCCCCGTAAAATGCAGCGACCTAACTTTTGCATTAAAAGTGCAAGGCGTGAGCATGGAACCTAAGTTTTATGAGGGTGATTTAATATTTGTAGACCCTGAAGCTGAGTGCATACACGGTTCGTACGTGGTCGCGCGTTTGGACGACGACAACCACGCCACGTTTAAGCAGCTAATAATTGAAAACGGCCAAAAGTTTTTAAAAGCAGCCAACCCCAATTGGCCAGAGCAATTAATACCGATTAATGGCAACTGCACGTTGGTGGGTAAAATAATATTTGCAGGTAAGTCTTTTTAGCTTTACTAAATTGCAGGCACAAAAAAGCCCGCTCTTGGCGGGCTGTTTGTTTAGCGTGATTGTTTTATTAGTCTTTCTAAATTATCACCATTAATTAACAGTTCTAAAAACTCCATTTGATTACATTGATAGCGCTGCTTGTAGGTGTATTTTTTATCTATGATTTCAAACAAATCAAATAACACACTGCCTAGATACATTTCGTTTTTATCTCTATCCCAACCCATCTGATCACCAAACTGCACTTGGAGTGTAATATTAGTGTTTTTGGCAGGAAAATTGTCACCCATTTTAAACTTTAGAATTGGACCCTGCGTCCAAACCATTGAGCCAACTTTATCTTTTATTCGCTGCTCATATTTTATATCAAGCGCATCTCTAAACGTGTAAGGCACATTAAAATACCAGTGTTCATTATTTAGCGTTCCTTGGCTTATTGCAGAGTTGTAATAAACGTTAGGCAAGGCGGCTAATTCTCTTTTTATTTTTGTTTTGCCATCAATAGGCCACATTGTTTTCAAGTGTTTTAGCATTGCACTTTCTAAAAATTTAAATTCTATACTTTGGCTTCCTAATAACTCTTTGCACCATGTAAACAAACGATCGGCTGCGGTATTTAAATGGCTATACGATATTGCTGATTTCTTTTTCTTATAACGAACTACCCAATTTTTAGTACGCTTTATTATGACTTCTTTAAAGTCACCTGTTAGTTCATCAATCTCTAGCTCTGTTCTGTATTCTTCAAAACATACTTGTAGCTCTGGTAATTTTTTAGGGTTACCGTTTTTAAACCTTGCGTAAATTGAAAGGTCTTTTTCACTTTCAGTCAATTCAATTAACCACTGTTCAACAGGGAAATGTGGTGCTATTGCATTTTTTATGTCTAGGAGCGTTTGCTGTGGCTCTACCTTTGGTGGCTGACTAACCTCTGACGATCTATCTTTTGTTAGTTCGCCATTTTCAGAAATAACTTGTATTCGTTCCATTAGGAATGTTTTTAAGGCGTTGGTGGTGTAGCATTTGGCTCTTACTTTATTGCCTTTAACACTTATTGGCCCTAAAACACGAGACTGACCGCTCATGCTGCCACCGTGGTAAACCACGTTTATTTTTTGTTTGGTGTCGATTGCGTTTTGAATTTGTTGCTCTGCGCTCATGATTATCCCTTTTCATTGAAAGGGATAGATTAAGTTTTCGTTCAGGTTTTAACAAGCTGGGGATTTATACAGGTAATAAATTGCAGGCACAAAAAAGCCCGTACTAAACGGGCTCGTAATCATCTTGTATTTTCATAAATTTATTCTCCTAGTTTACTAATTCTATAATAGCGGGTAAGCATGGAATAGACAGTAAAATATTGGCAATTATTAAGTACTTTACCTCACTACCACTTTTCTCGTTTGTATCAGTAAATAGTTCGTAAGCTTTTTCTAACCAGTGAAACGGCCTATTTTCTTCTGACTCTCTAAACTTTGGGTGCTTTTCCATTCTAGCCTGTTGAACAACACGCCTTTCAGTTATATATGGCTGTAATGTTTCCCATATATAAATAACAGTTGATCCACGGTTGTCTTGGATTATACCTTTGTCGTAAAATCCTTTAAAAATCCCTTCGCATAGGTGCTCTAGCTCATTTAGCTTATCTAATACTGGTCTCATTTCTTCTATAGTTGCGCTATTTCTGGCAAGGTAAATTAGCGAATCGTTTTTTTGGTTTTCGTTATCTTTTAGGAAGTCTTTTACGTATATGTACTCGGGGCCTATTTTCCCCTTTCCTTGATGGATTACGTCAATAGTGTTTTTTTCACGGGTTCTTATGTTGTGATTGGTTACTGTATAGTAAGCAGATGATAGCGCGATTGTTGCTGATAACAGCACCGCCATAGCAGACGCCAACGGGAAATATTCTTTCGTCAACAATGCTGGCACACCAACATACACTATGCTGCATACAAGAACGCCAGCTAAAAAGCTGGCGTTAATAAGTAGTATTTTTTGTTTCATTGTTAACCTAAGAAGTCTAAACCTTGATCATCGCCCATTGCTATATGTTTAATCATATTTACTCCTATGTATCTACTTTATAATATTAATTAACTAAATTTATGTCTTACTTTTGTTTGCACAAACTTGTTATATGAATTTTATTAGGCCGCATCAGTTTGTTGTAGCCTTATGATATTTTCAGTTTTTTATAAAATTTTTAATAATTTTTTTATCTGCTTTTACAATTTTTTATTAAATTACACGGTAATATAATAAAGCTAATAGAATATATGTCAATATTATATCTGTTTATTTAGTCTCAACCTGTCTTAATTTATTGCCTTTATAAATCTCTCCCACACTTCTATACTTTGACGTTTTTCTTTCATGTAGTCGTATCTGTCGTAGTGCACGCTTGATACGTCAAACTTGTTATGCTGCTGGAGTATGTCGCGGTTTATCTTATCTATGCCTGCTTTGCCCATAAGTGTTTTACATGTACGCCTTAAGTCTCGTGGATTAAAGTGGGGCACGTTGTTTTTTTCACTCCAGCGTATTATTGCCATTCTTAATGTTGATACGTGGGCGGTTGCTGTTGGGTTGTCGCGATGCGGGAACATTTGCCCTGCTTTGCCGCTTTGCTGCATTAGCTCTTGTATTATTGGTATTGCGGTTTCGCATAATGGCACTATGTGATCGCCCCGCTGTTTTACTTTTATTCGGCTTGCGGGAATGGTGAATGTTTTGTTTTTTATATCAAAGTCACTTACGTACGAGCCATAAACTTCTTTTACACGTTGACCACCAAGTAACAATGCTAGCTTTATGTATTGGTGGGTGTAATAAGGTAGGTCGTCGGCATTCCATACTTTTTTAAGTTCATCTTCGTTTAACCAGCGTTCGCCTTTGTTTTTTGGCGTTTCAAAATTAATGTCTCTTATGAAGTTGGTTTTTATGTCGTAGTAATTTGGCTTTTTGTATTGCTCTGGCGAGTTATCAAAATCGATAGCGAATTTTAGTATGCTCATTAATACGCTGCGAACTAGGCGAGCTTGTTCTTTAGCGCCCCGGTTATAAACTCGGTAAATAATGTCGCGGGCCATATCTATTGTGAACTCGTCGGACATTAAATCGGGTGCTATAAATGGGGTGAGGTTTCGCTTTATTAGCTTTTCGGTTCGGTCGATGGTTGATGCTGCCCAGCGAGTACTTATATATGCATTAAAATCATCAAGCATTTGATGCATTGTTTTTTTGGCTGCCGATTCAAGCTTGGTTTTTTGATTTTGTAAGCGGTGCTCTTGGGGGTCAATATTGTCGCTTAATAATGCTGATATTTTTGCATGCTTACTACGCGCTTTTTTCAGATCAACAATTGGGTAGTTGCCAAGACCTATCACTTTACGCTTGCCGCTTATGTGATATTGAACGCGAAACGTTTTAGCGCCCGATTCACTAACCCTTATTTGTAAGCGCCCCTCGCCGTAATTGCCCGACTCGGTTAATACGTAGCGTTTTTCTTTTGCTTTAAGTGCTTTTATTGATTTGTCTGTAAAGTTCATCTTTGCTCGTTTGAAACTGTGACCACCACACGGGTCACAGTTTTGGTATCAGTTTAGCTTAAGATAACAATAACAGAATGAGACAGAATAAACATCTTTAGCCTTTGCATTCCTCATGCTTAAAGGGCTTTGCTACAGCTTGATACAGCATGAATGCTAGAAAACCGACATGCCAAGTAATTCACACATTAATAAAATAACCCTTAAAAACCATACATTAAAATAAATAGCGTTATATTTGTGTATTAAGCGTACACTAATTTGCAGCCCGCTATAACGGCTATACTTACTTAAAAAGTGTCATTTTGCTATTAGATTTATTTATTTTTACGTTAACACTACTTACGGTTAATGCTTTGACTATACGATAGTTATTGTGCGTTCCTCTGTCGGGTAATTAAATATCGTATTTAAGTTACTTTCTACTACAATTTAACATCGTTATGTACTTGAAAATTACTGTTACTAGCGCTACTCTAAGTGAGGTGGTCTGACCTCTATTAAGGAATAAAAATGACACTCATATTTACACTGGTTCTAATCGCGTTGCTTTGCACTGCGGTTTACCACAGAGCAAGTTGGAACACAGCACTTGGTGTTTCGGCTATAACTTTATTAATTGGTACCTTTGCGGGTGCTTTTGGTTTAATTAGCTGGTTGATCTTTTTGATCATCGCGGTTCCTCTTTCTGTTACTGGCCTTCGTCAGCAATATATCATCAAGCCTATTTTTGCTACGTTTAAAAAAGTAACGCCAAGCATGTCTGATACTGAAAAATCAGCTATTGATGCCGGTACGACGTGGTGGGAAGCTGACTTATTTTGCGGTAACCCAGATTGGAAAAAACTTCACCAATACCCAGTTCCTAAACTTACTATTGAAGAGCAAGCCTTTGTTGATGGCCCTGTTGAAGTAGTATGTAGCATGTTGGACGATTGGGAAGCAACGCACGAACTAACCGACCTTCCTCAAGATGTATGGCAATATCTAAAAGATAATAAATTCTTTGCCATGATCATCAAAAAAGAATACGGCGGTTTAGAGTTTTCTGCATTTGCACAATCATGTGTACTTCAAAAACTAACAAGTAAATCAACATTACTTTCGTCAATTGTTGGTGTACCGAACTCTTTAGGCCCAGGTGAATTATTACAACACTATGGTACAAAAGAGCAAAAAGATCATTACTTACCGCGCCTAGCGAGCGGTCAAGAAATTCCATGTTTTGCGTTAACTTCGCCAGAAGCGGGTTCTGATGCAAGCTCAATTCCAGACTACGGTGTGGTATGTAAAGGGCAATGGAATGGTGAAGAGGTTGTGGGTGTTAGTTTAACGTGGAATAAGCGTTACATTACACTTGCCCCAGTGGCTACCGTGCTTGGACTTGCGTTTAAATTACAAGATCCAGACGGCCTAATTGGCGATAATAAAGAGCCAGGCATCACCTGTGCACTTATTCCAACGGATACTCCTGGAGTTGAAATTGGTCGTCGACATTTCCCGCTTAACGTACCATTTCAAAATGGTCCTACTCGCGGTAAAGACATTTTCGTACCACTTGATTATATTATTGGTGGTCCAGATATGGCTGGTCAAGGCTGGCGCATGCTGGTTGAGTGTTTATCGGTTGGTCGTGCAATTACATTGCCGTCAAACTCTGCCGGTGGCATTAAAATGATTGCTATTGCGACAGGTGCTTATAGCCGCATTCGTCGTCAGTTCCGTTTACCTATAGGTAAAATGGAAGGTGTTGAAGAGTCACTAGCTAAATTAGCTGGTTACGCTTACAGCTCTGATGCTGCGGTTAGCATGTCTACGGGTGCGGTTGATTTAGGCGAAAAACCATCGGTTGTTTCTGCCATTATTAAATACCACCTGACAGAGCAAATGCGTGATGCAACTATTCATGCAATGGATGTACTTGGCGGTAAGGGCATCATGCTTGGGCCAAATAACTATTTAGGTCGTGGCTATCAAGGTGCACCTATTGCCATTACCGTTGAAGGTGCAAACATCTTGACCCGTAATATGATTATTTATGGTCAAGGTGCGATTCGCTGTCATCCATTTGTACTTACCGAGCTTGGTGCGTGCGAAATTGAAGACCGCGAAGAGGCGCTTAACGTATTTGATAAAGCGCTAATGGGTCACATTGGTTTTACTATGTCGAACCTTGTACGTACTAAGTGGCTTGCTCTTACCGGCGCTCGTTTTACAAGTGTGCCGTACAACGACGAAACTGCTGAATTTTACCGTATAGCGTCACGCTTTAGTGCATCACTTGCACTTATGTCTGACATTAGCATGGCAGTATTTGGTGGCTCACTAAAACGTAAAGAACGTATTTCAGCACGTTTAGGTGATTTACTTAGTTACCTATACTTAGTATCTGCAACGCTTAAGCGTTACAACGATGAAGGCCGTAAAAAAGAAGATTTTGCTCTAGTAAAATGGAGTTGCCAAGATCACCTTTACCATTGCCAACGTGCACTTGCTGATTTAATTAATAACATGCCTTCGGCTCCACTACGCGCCGTGTTAAAAGTATTGTTATTCCCGTTTGGTCGCCCTGTTCGTAAACCAACTGACCAACTTGAGCATAAACTAGCACAACTACTACAAGTACCTAGCGAAACGCGTAACCGTTTAGCAAGCTACGTATACCTAACAAATGAGCCACTTAACCTTGTAGGTCGTCAAGAGCAAACGCTTAAAGACGTCCTTGATGTTGAGCCATTATTTGAAAGAGTATGTAAAGAAAAAGGCCTTAAACTGCCATTCTTTCAGCTTGATAAAGTAGCGCAAATGGGGCTTGAAGCAGGCATTTTAAGCCAAGCAGAGGCTGATAAACTAGCTGCTGTTGAGCAATCTCGTTTAGATGTTATTAACGTTGATGACTTTGACCCAGCTGATTTACTTGCAGGCAAAGCAGCACGTAATAGCGTTAAAAAAGAAGCTGATGCTGCGTAACTAATTTAGTAAAGCAAGCAGCCCAGCTGTAAAAACAATCCAAACCAGCGCATAATGCGCTGGTTTTTTTTGTGCAAAATAAACCTGCAACAAACACCACGGTAAACCTAAACTCAACAAAATAATGTTTAATCTCTCAAACGTAATGCTGTAAGTTACAAAGGTCGCTAAAAATAACAGCATACTAGGTATAAACTGGCTAATATAAAACGTCCGTGCTTTTTGGAATGTATTAAAAAACAAGCGATATTGTGCATAAACTTTAGCGCAATCAAATTGTAATGAGCTGCAAAATAATACAATAAAAGCCATCGCCACAGCATCAAGTATATTAACGAGATCGGCACGCTCAGCGACTAACGTAGACGAGCCCATAAACACACATAAAAGTAACGACATACGCCATACCAGTGTCCAGCTATGGTTTATAAAGTAGCAAAACCAAAAGCCAAATAATGACCGAACACTAACACGCCCATTTATATTAACTCTAGGTATAAGCAAGCTAATGCTAAAGATGATTGAAAAACCAATATGATAAATAAGCGGCGGTATGTTGGTGGGAGTGAATAAAAAAAGGCCGCTTAACATAAAACCATAAACTAGTGCGCTAGGTTTGTATAAACACACAATGCCTAATCCTAACTGAATAAACATAAACACTATAAAATGCGGTACTTTTAACCACTGTACCAAGGTAAGGTCAAGCGCTATCAACAAACTAGCGATAAGCCAGCCATTGCTGATAAATAACAATTTAATATCGGCTAGGTGAAGCCAGCTAGGGTGAGCGATCGTAAGTTGAAACATCCGTTGGTTACTATTTTTAATCGCCAGTTTCATTGCGCTTATCATCACGCTTTGCAATAACAAGTAAAATAGTGCCATTTGCGCGCCATATAAAGGCGTATCTGCACTATCTATAATTTTCCCTAAGCCTAAAAAAAGCAATAATACAAAACCAAGAGCGGATGATCCCAACACCACTAAAAATAACAAACCAAAGTTTTTTAGCTGTTGAAGCAATTGCTTAAGCTCAAACGTGTACGCTAAATACCGGTAACCTATAAACGCGAGATACTGATTAAGTTTGCTTTTTATGCTTATGATACTCATAGCGAGACACACTTAAAACCATGCTCAATAAACACAGCGGGCTCGTGGCAAGTAATGATAATTTGCCCATTGGGTTTGTCAGCCAAATAAGCATCGAGTTGGCTTAAAAGAGTGTGAATACTGGTTTGATCGAGCGCAGCACTTGGCTCATCTAATAATAAATAAGGTGATTTACGCATTAATGCTAAAATTAGCTGGCATTTTTTTTGATTGCCCGACGACAGTGCTTCGAATCGCGTATTTAAAAATGCATTAAAGTTAAACCCGTTAACCAGCGAATGGGGCCAATCGCAACCTAATGTGTTAACAGATAAATCAATAATTTGATTTGCAGTTAAAAAATCTGGTAACGCAATACGGTCACTGGCAATTGCTACGGTTTTTGTTGGAGTGTTCAATCGGCTACCAGCGAATAAAAGTGAACCACTTTGGGGCTTTTCGAGTCCTGCTAGCATCATAAGTAATGTCGTTTTTCCATGGCCGTTAGGCGCTTCAATACACCCCTTTTGATCTGAAAAAACTTTATTGTAATCCTTAAAAACAACATTGCCTGTAAATTGCTTATTTAAGCCTATAACCTCAATCATAAACATCCCTCTAAATTAATTATTTATTATAAGAGTTCTGTTATGAGAAACAGTTCATGATTGAAGTAATATTTTAGCTAATAGCGCTAAACAGTTTATAAAAAAGGATTAAGGCTTAGCTCCCCCTGATACAGTCTCTGTCATTAATAAGTATTTTAATAATAACATGTTTGTTAAAGGCAATTTTATTCAGTATGACCCCATAGGAAGCCTTTGGCTAATACATGCACTCTACCTGAAAGTTTTTTGCTATAAATATAATGAAAAATTACTATAACTTATTTAAACTTATTACTGACAGCTTGTTAACCTTGGCTGTAACACTGAAAGCACCAAACCAAACACAGCAGCAAAAAGGCCTAAAAACTCAAGCCAACTATTACCCATATGTTCAATCGTATGTGGCTCCACCTTCACTAAAAGATAAACTCTCTTACCACCCTCAACCTTTTCTACAAATGACTCACCGACATACTCACCCATTAACTTGTAAAGCTCTTTACGCCTAACCTGCATTTCATAACGCCCCTCTTTGAATGCATTACTTTTACCTGGGATAAATAGTGTATAGTCCCTCCAATTTTCAAAAATATCTTGAGGTTCATCTGCTCTCACCACACCGAATGATTTGTACTCATAAAAGTTTTCGTTAAATACATCATTTTTATACCCTGAATAAAATAACGCACAACCAATAGATATTAAAAACATAGCCAAGTAAATAAACTTACGTTGCGTGGCCGAGTTTTTCACTGTTTTATTTTTATACCACTGTTCGACATCCGGTATTTGTATTAACCTAGCTTTATCATGACTGGATACGAGGGGTTCCATAAACTTATCAATTGAAAGATCTAATGCTATCAATAAGGATCTAAATATTTCATTTGAGGGAATTGATTTATCGTTTTCAAGTTTTGATAAATAACTTTGCTCTATCCCCGCCTGCTCTGCAAATTCAGGCTGGCTCAATTTTTTGTCATTTCTTAGCTGCTTTAGTTGTTGACCTAATGTACTCATTTTAGTGCTTCCGTTTTTAAAGTGAGACTAGATTCTTGGCTATTCATGCAGATATAAAAAGCTGAATATTAAAGAATAAGCTGGAATATTAGCAGGTTAGTATAAAGGAGTCGATCTGGCAGCTGGTAGCTGATAGCTGATAGCTGATAGCTGATAGCTGATAGCTGATAGCTGATAGCTGATAGCTGATAGCTGATAGCTGATAGCTGATAGCCAAAGAATGTTTTATTTAATTATTTAATCAAGGGTTTTATAAACTTATTATTGAGGAAATAACAAGTGGCGGAGTGGACGGGACTCGAACCCGCGACCCCCGGCGTGACAGGCCGGTATTCTAACCAACTGAACTACCACTCCGCAGTGGTATGTGCATGGGGTAATGCACTTACTAATTTTAATCATGATATCAAATGGCGGAGTGGACGGGACTCGAACCCGCGACCCCCGGCGTGACAGGCCGGTATTCTAACCAACTGAACTACCACTCCGCAGAGATATCATTATACTTGTTATTACTTAATTTGTTGGCGGAGTGGACGGGACTCGAACCCGCGACCCCCGGCGTGACAGGCCGGTATTCTAACCAACTGAACTACCACTCCAGCATACAAATTTTGTAATATAACATTGTTTAAATAGTTGGCGGAGTGGACGGGACTCGAACCCGCGACCCCCGGCGTGACAGGCCGGTATTCTAACCAACTGAACTACCACTCCAGCGCATATTTAAACTGTTATTTTTTCTTATTGGCGGAGTGGACGGGACTCGAACCCGCGACCCCCGGCGTGACAGGCCGGTATTCTAACCAACTGAACTACCACTCCATAATAAGAATATGTTTTACAACCATACGTTGTGTAAGTGTTGGCGGAGTGGACGGGACTCGAACCCGCGACCCCCGGCGTGACAGGCCGGTATTCTAACCAACTGAACTACCACTCCAGCTTTTACTTACAAGTTTTACGAAAATGGCGGAGTGGACGGGACTCGAACCCGCGACCCCCGGCGTGACAGGCCGGTATTCTAACCAACTGAACTACCACTCCATATTTCCGTTGCTGTTTAGGTCTCCCTGACAGCGGCGTGAATAATACGAACCAACCCCTATTTCGTCAAGGGCTTTTTTGTTTTTTTATAGGTTTTTTAGTCATCTGTCATCGAAAGGTTTAAAATTTCACCTGATCTGTCATTTTTTGAGCCATTTTTACCGACTTGATTTTTTCCTGTGTCGGCAACATCACCTTCACTTGTTTTCTTTTTCTTTAAAAAAGGCAGCTTCACTTTAAATTTAATCGGTTTTTTCTGAACAAATATACGAATTAACAACCAACCGAGTAATAAAATGAGCGTATTGCAGCCTACAATTAAACTAATAATTGTAGATGTGGCCATTTTTTCTTCAACAGGCTCACTCTCAATCATTTTATCTGGCGTAATAATCGTTGCCGGATCAATTTCGGGCACCGCTTCTATGGGTCGTTCTATCTCAAATTTATACGTTGGTAGCGTTGCCATAAATTCACGACCATTAATATTAGTGCCAAAAACAGACAGTTCAACACTATATCTACCCCAATCATAATTTTTAACACTAAGTTGACGTGAATCGTTAGCAGCAGCATCTATGGTAAACATTTGCTCTTCGTTATTGGGATAGTAGATTTTCCCCTGGATGATGACTGTTTCTGGCTTAACAATACTTGGGTCTATATTTATAGTTAACAGATGCTCGTCTGTGTCTTGCTCTGCTAACGCGACTTCGGTTACAAAAGGCGGCTCGTGCACTTCTATTGTATTTTGCACAATGCGACGCTGCAGCAGAGGTGTTGCAACGTAAAGCTCTGGTGTCCATTCACCCGCAGGGAAATCTAAAGTAAACTCGCCGGTAAATACACCATCTTTAGGGCGTTCATCAAATCCACGTCCATCGTCTTTAAATTCAGCTACTTCTTGAATGCCTGCGCCAAAGTTAGCAAAGTTTTCATTGTTGGTACTTACAAAGTCAACATTAAGGCTAACAACATCTCTAAATAGGTTTGTGTTAATTGGCTCACCATCGTTTAGTATTTTTCCGGTGATTTTTATTGTCTCCCCCCTAAACAACATTGAAGGAAGAGGCTCTGCCTCAAGAGATATCTCGCCTAATACAACTATTCTGCTGTCGGGTAAAATACTGCCTATTACTTGCCAAGGACCTGCCATAGGTTTTTTTATGGTGACTAAATCGTAGCTGAGTTCGTCAAACCAATCTAAGTTAGGGTTTTTAACAGAGTCAGTAGCAAAGTACTTACTGCCATCGGGCCTCACTAAAATAACAGCAGGTGCACCTGATTTTCTAAAAAAAAGCAGTGTTATTTCATCTATTTTGCTATCTATGCGAAAACGATTGTCAAGTAAAGGGATCTCATTTTGATGCCCATCGCGCTTGAGCACTTCTACTTGTTTTACGCCATATGCATTGCCAGTACATAAACTAGCTGCACATAACGCTGTTACAAAATACATCGTTTTCATTAAATCGCCTTATTCAGCGCGCCATATACATTGGCCGCCTTCTTTGTTTACAAGATCTAATCGTGCTTCGTGTGCGCTTTGCTCAGCGTCGCTTGCTCGTAATACAACTAATGGGGCTCTATCACTATTTAAACGCTTTATACCGCCCTTCTGTTGCTCGCTGCCGTCATCTTTATTTTGATTCAAATTTAGCTTTGTTTGACCGCCCGTCATGGCAAGGTACACATCGGCTAAAATTTCAGAATCCAGTAGCGCGCCGTGAAGTGTTCGCTTTGCGTTATCTACATCGTAACGACGACATAATGCATCAAGATTGTTCTTTTGACCTGGATGCAAGTCACGCGCCATTTTAAGCGTGTCGAGAACTTGACAAAAAGTCTCTGTTTTAGGATAGCCCTGATTAAGTAGTGCAAATTCATTATCCATATGACCAACATCGAACGGGGCGTTATGAATAACTAACTCTGCCCCTTCAATATAGTCGAAAAACTCTTGGGCAATTTGATGAAACAACGGTTTATCACGTAAAAATTCGTTAGTGATACCGTGAACGTCGATTGCTTCTTCTTCGCTTGGGCGTTGTGGGTTTATATAAACGTGAAAGTTATTGCCTGTTAAACGGCGATTTACTAACTCTACACACCCAATTTCTATAATACGGTGCCCTTGTTTAGGGTCTATGCCGGTGGTTTCTGTATCTAAAACTATTTGTCTACGTGCCATATCGAATTTTGCCTGATTCTGGTATCTTTCTATAATCACTTTATTGTACATAAGATCAAGGTAAAACAGTGCAAAAAACCGTAGAGATTTACACCGATGGCTCATGTTTAGGTAATCCAGGCCCCGGCGGTTATGGTATTTTTATGATTTATAACGGCCACGAAAAAGAAATGAGCCAAGGTTATAAACTCACAACGAATAACCGAATGGAAATGCTCGCGGCTATTGTAGCCCTAGAATCACTCACTCGAGAATGCGAAGTAAATCTAACAACCGATAGCCAATATGTTAAGCAAGGTATTGAATCGTGGATCACTAACTGGAAAAAACGTGGCTGGTTAACATCAGCTAAAAAGCCGGTTAAAAACGTCGATTTATGGAAACGCCTAGATAAAGCCTGTAGCGAGCACAATGTAACCTGGAAATGGGTTAAAGGGCATAGCGGCCATAAGTACAACGAAATAGTTGACGATTTAGCGCGCGATGCCGCTGGCGGTAAAGATTTACTAGAAGATGTAGGCTACCAGCCTTAATTTATTCTGAGCTAGTTGTTATACCAATTTTATTAAAAACATGTTCATTCTATCGCATTAAATAACTCACTAACTGCGTTAAAATCATTCATATAGAACAACTATATGTCACAATTTTCGCCTTGTTAATGTGCTATTTTCTTAGCGCTATAATAGATCACTTATTTAATGCAATTGGTATTATTTTCTTGCTCGCACGATTTAAAGTGTTGCTTTGACGTTTGTCTAAGGCCTGCCCCTTTTACTGGCGCAAACTGCGGCCTTGCATGCCACTTAGGTTTTATTGGCGTAAGTGGCGCAACTCTTTTTCGTGCCACCAGCATATAAACACTGCCCATCGGTTTTAAATACTGTTTTGCAAAAGTCCGCCAAAACTCAAATCTTGATAGCCTATTACCTCTTGCCAGTGATGAATAAATAAAACGTTCGTCACTTACAATTTCAAAACCCAATAAATTTAGCCAATCTTTAACCCTCGCAGGGGTAAAAAAGCGCCCCGTCCATGGTAATTTCTGACCACTAAAAGGCAGCATTTGTGCAAGTCCGCACAAACTAAACGGGTTAAATCCCGTAATTACTATATAGCCGCCCGGAATAAGTGTGCGATGTGCTTCTCGTAAAATGTGATGTGGGTCTGAATGATACTCTAAGCAGTGACTTAGTATGCATGCATCAATACTGTGCTCGTAAAATGGCAGTTCATCTATGTCAGCAACTACCCCGGTGTAAGGCCCAGGCTCTGCAACACACACCTGGTGTTTAATCGTACTTATACTTGTATTTAATTCGCCACTTAAATTACCTAGCTTAAGCATATGATAGCCAAACATACGCGGCAGCCATTGCTCCATTTTGCGTTCAATATCTTTGCGCAAATAATCCCCATGAGGAAACTGTTGCCACGACAGTGGTTTGGGTCCTTCTTGAAAACTAAGGGCTGGTTTCATTTTTTGAGCTCGTTATACTATGCGATAAGTGTCACTTTATAGAGCAATTTACCATGGTGCAAGTCAAAGCAATTAAAGCCTTTTCTGATAACTACATTTGGTGTTTAACTACCGATAATAGTAACCAAGCATGGGTAGTCGATCCAGGCCAAGCACATCCCGTATTAACATACTTAGCTGAGCACAAACTAACGCTTGGTGGTATTTTAATTACGCATCATCACTACGACCACACTGATGGCGTAGCTGCATTAGTTGACGCCTATCCGAATATACCGGTTTATGGCCCTGCAAATAGTCCATTTAAAGGCGTCACTCACACACTCACTGATGGTCAAAGCATCAGTGTGCTTAATATTAACTTTAATATTTTGGCAACTCCTGGGCACACGCTTGATCATATTTGCTATACAAATGATGAACTTGCTTTTACAGGCGATACATTGTTTAGCGGTGGATGTGGGCGCTTATTTGAAGGCACGCCAAAGCAAATGTGGGAATCGTTTAATAAACTAAGAGAGCTGCCTGCAAGCTGCAGTGTGTATTGCACGCACGAATACACGCAAGCTAATCTTGCCTTTGCCAAAGCGGTTGAACCACGTAACCCAGAACTCCTTGCGTACAGTAAAAAAGTAGATGAATTACGCAGTAATAACCAAATCTCCCTACCCACTTCTATTGGACAGGAGCTAAAAATAAATCCATTTATGCGTAGCGATTTGCCAACCATTACAGAGTTAGTGCCAGAAAAATTCATCTCGGTTACAAAAAACAATGAACCTTGGGGAAACTTTGCTAGTCTGAGACAGTTCAAAGACAATTTTTAATGCACAAACTAATACTTTAATATTTATTTTATTAGAATCATTAACTTAAGATATAGTGATGATTCTATTTCTGCGTTTTAAAAAGTCATTAAGTGGCAATGTTAACTCATAACAGGTAGTATTCGCCGAGTTTTTTACCCGATGTATTGGTATTTATGAATAAATCTCCCCTATTAGTAGCCTTGGCGTTAGCGCTAAGTGGTTGTCAAACTGTGACAACTCTAGACTCAGACTCTCAAGTCGCCACGCAAGCAAACCAACAACTCGAAGGCGCAAGTCCTAACGACATTAACAATGCATTGATGGTAAACGCACAATATCAGCAAGTTGACCCTGATGAGCAAGAAGCTCCCGTGTTTGATGATGTATGGGAGCGAATTCGCTACCAACTTTCTATCGAAATACCGCAAAACCGCCCTGTTGTTACTGAACGTAATTATTACGCTCGCCACCAAGCCTATTTAGATCGTATTTCTAAACGTGCAGAACCTTACTTACACTTTATCGTTGAAGAAGTAGAAAAGCGCGAAATGCCAATCGAAATTGCACTACTGCCTATTGTAGAAAGTGCATTTGACCCGTTTGGTTATTCTAATCGCAGCGCATCTGGCATTTGGCAGTTTATGCCTGCAACCGGTGAGCGATTCGATTTAAAGCAAAACTGGTGGTACGACGGTCGTCGCGACATAGTGCAATCGACTCGCGCAGCACTTGACTACTTATCGTATTTACATAAAACACTTGAAGGCGATTGGCTAAATGCGATTGCTGCTTACAACTCGGGTGAAGGGCGCTTGATGCGCGCGATTAAAAAGAATCGTAAAAAGCATTTACCTACCGATTTTTGGTCTCTTGATTTACCTAGCGAAACAACAGCCTACGTACCAAAGTTATTAGCACTTGCCGATTTATTAAAACGCTCAGATGATTTTAACGTTACATGGCAACCAGTAATTAATGCACAAGTGGTTGAAGTGGTTGATGTTGGATCGCAAATAGATTTAGCGCTTGCTGCTGATATGGCTGATATGACGCTTACTGAGTTATACAGATTAAACCCTGGTTTTAACCGCTGGGCAACTGATCCTAATGGCCCTCATTCTTTATTATTGCCTGTTGATAAAGCAGAGGAATTTAGCCAAAAACTAGCAAACACTGATGTTAAAAACAGATTACGCTGGCAGCGTTATATTGTGGCTCGAGGCGACAGCTTATCGGTAATTGCCAAAAAGTTTACAACAAGCTCAAGTGCAATCCGATCGCTTAATAAACTCAAATCAAATACGATTAAAGTAGGCCAAGAGTTATTAGTCCCGCTTACTGATGGCGCTATAAATAGCGAGCATTTACCAAAGCAGATGCGTTTAGCTGCTAATAAAGCAACTCGCACAAAGCTTTCGCACACAGTTAAAAGTGGCGATACATTATGGGACATTAGCCGCGAATATGACGTAACTATGGATGAGCTGGCTAAATGGAATAAGCTAAAGAAAAACTCTGTACTGCGCCTAAATCAAAAACTAACTGTGTATAAGTCAGCTAATAAACCACAAGCAACGGCAAGTACCAACCGTACTATTACATACAAAGTACGCCGTGGTGACTCACTTGCACGTATTGCGTCTAAGTTTAATCTAAGCGTTAACGAAATTATTAAGTGGAATAATTTAGCCGGTCAAAAATACTTACAACCTGGCCAAAAGCTAAAACTTAAAGTAGATGTTAGAAGTAGTTAATTTATAAAGCTATAAAAGCAAAAAGGAGCGCATGCGCTCCTTTTTTAATACCTTAAAGTTAAGGATTAAGCAGGTAGTTTTTCTAGCCATACTTTTAACCAAGGCTCAGTTACTGGCCATGGTTCAAAATCTTCACATGCATCTATTTCTAGGCGGTTGCCCACAGGCTTTGCTTGTAAATCGCGTAGTAGCTCGTCAAAGCTTCGCCCAGCGCCACAAAATGTATCGCCGTAACATCTGTCACCCATTGCAATTACACCAAACGGTTTATCGGTAAGCATTGGGAAAGTGCTATTCATTGCAAAGTACAATCCTGCCAAATTACTCGGTACATCACCTTGCCCTGTTGTGGAGGTAACAATTAAAATATGCGATGCATTTTTTATATCATCAAGTGATGCTTCAGTAATTACTGTAGCAGTATGACCCGCTTGCTCAATTGTGGTTGCAACTTCATCGCTTAAACGCTCTGCACCGCCATTAACGCTGCCTACAAAAATACTAATATGTGCCATTAATAATCCTTTTCTTGCTCTGGCCAACCTAGCTGCTTACATATTTCAAGCATGTCTTCACCTAGTGGCGCTTTAATTGTTATTGATTCATTACTATAAGGGTGCACAAAACTAAGCTCTGTTGCAAATAACATTAAGCGTCTTAGCTCAAAATGCTCCCTAAAAAATTGATTATGCTGGTTATCACCGTGATTTACGTCACCAATAATAGGCAGTGATAAGTGCTTTAAGTGTCTGCGAATTTGATGCTTGCGCCCTGTTTTTGGAAAACACTCAACCAACGAGTAACGCACTGTTGGGTACTTACCAATAGGAATAGGCAATGCAACTTGGTGCAAGCAATTAAACTGGGTTTGCGCTTCTTGCGGTGCTTTGTCTTGATCTGCAAATTTATCGGCTATTTTATCAAGTTCTTCTTTAAGCGGTTTATCTAGAAATACTGACTCTGGCGCAAAGCCGCGCACTAAGGCTAAATAGCGTTTAGCAATAGTACCTTCAATAAATAGCTGGTTCATATCGCGAGCAGCTTCAGAGCTCAGTGCAAACAGCAATACGCCCGACGTAGGTCTATCGAGCCTATGTACTGGAAATACATGTTGCCCTAGCTGGTCGCGCAACATTTGCATAGCAAACTGGGTTTCGTGTTTATCTAAAAACGAGCGATGCACTAATAAACCTGAAGGCTTATTTATAGCCACATAGTTTTCATCTTGATACAAAATAGTCAGCTCGCCATATTCAATAGGCGCTGGACGCTCACTCATTTGGTTCTCCTAAAAAGGTATCAAGAGCTGTTAGTAATTCAATTATTTCATCGCTTCCAGCTTTATTCACAAGTGTCATTTGCGCCATAGGGGCAATAGCAAAGTTACGTGGCAGTGGTTGCTTATGCGTTATTAATAGCTGTATTTTATCAATAAATACAAATTGTAACCACTGCTCAAACGCCATTGTATCGTGACAAAAAGGAGTATTTGAAAGCAGTGCATCAGCGTCTATTGGCTCACTTTTCCAAAGCGCGTGTTTTTGTAAAAGTGCCGTTAGCTGCACTAAATAAGTTTGGGTTTGCTGGTACATAACCACCCTCTTTTATATATGTAATGCAATTATACCCTGTTCCCTCATAGGCGGCTATGACGTATAATTAATGTAATTTTGCAGTAAAAACAGTTGAGAAAACAATGAGTGATCAAATAGCTACATTAGGTCAGCTTTTAGATGGTGCGGGTACTCAGTGGCGTGCTTTTGATATTGGCAGGCACATTACTAAGCTTGATAAAAAACAATTTTTAGCTATTGAACAAGCTCAAGTGCCTTACCCTTATCCTCTTGCTGGTCATGCTTGGCTCGCTATTCAATTTTGGGATACTAAAGCCAGTAAAGAACCTTATGTATGGTTTTTAAAGTTTCCACTTGATGAGCAAAGTATGCTTGTAAGTGCTAGTCGCGATCACTTTGCTGATATGGTTATTCAAGCGCTAGGCACTGAAATTACAGGTGAGCAAGCCGATGGAAAACTTGATAATAACCCTTATGTTTTTACACCAAACGCAAATAAATTAGCGGCATTTAACGCCCAATTAAAAGTACTATTAAAACAGCCTGCGTCGCAGTATTACGAGCATGCACAGTTATACTTTAGCGGTAAAATTGGTTTTGATAATTGGCAAGGTGTTGCACTGCAGGGTATTGCCGATTTTGCACTACGCTTAGACAGCGATACAAACTTAAATAATTTGCAAAAAGCATGGGCGCATTTACCTATTGAAGTACTGCAACCACTCAGTGCCATGCTTGAACACGTTGAAATACCAACATCAATGAGTGAGTTACTTGTTGATTACACACAGACCGCAATTAGTAATAACGATACATTAGCTATAACCGCAGCACTAAGATCTGTTTCAAAAAGTCAAGCTCAAGGGTTATGCGCTCAATTAGTTGATACTGTACTAAGCTCGCCGGTAAGGCACGACTCTGACGTGTTACTAACAATAGCTGGGCGGTGTTTTAAGCAATTAGAGAACCCTGAACGCTTACATGTATTTATGGATAATTGCGCACATCATCAAAAAATTGAAGAATTGTTTCCAAGTATTTTTGCTGACTTAGTTGCAATACCGACTATTCGCCCGCATTTATTAGGCTTATTACGTAAAGAAAATCGTAGCGAAACCCTCGCGCGTGCAATTGGAAGGTTATTCTCTTAAATGGCAAGTTTATGGACGTTCATACTTATTGGTAGTGTAATTTACTTATTTTGGCTTAACCGAAAGGTTGCTGAAGCGGCGAACGTTCATGCTAAACGTCAAAGTGAGCAATTGCAGGTGCAGTTGATGAGTGTTGCATGCACAAAACGCCGCTTTGGTTTTTTAAAGAACGGCAAGCCAGGCATCAAAAGTGAATTTATATTTGAATTTTCAAGCGATGGTGAAAATGCTTATCAAGGTGTGTTAATTATGGAAAATGAGTTTTTGAAAAGTGTGGTTGTTCCACCGCATAAAATATAAAACTGAATATACTTTAAGAGTATTTGTCTTAAGTTGATAAACTTAATTCAACACAAAAAACTAAGGCGTAACTAAAGTTACGCCCCAATTGGACTGCATCCTGCTAGATATCCATTATCTTAAATCCGTATTATCATCCCCTGAACGAGTAAACAACCTTGTTTACCCTCACATTGCATCCTGCAATATCCATAGCCACCTTGGCAAACCCACGAAATCTATCGTTTGGCTACATACTGTAGCATCATCCCTGGTAATCCTTTTAAGTAGCTCCTGCCACTTTTTGCATCCTGCAATATCCATAGCCATCTTGGCAAACCCACGAAATCTATCGTTTAGCTACATCCCGTAGCATCATCCCTGGTAATCCTTTAAAGTAGCTCCTGCCACTTTTGCATCCTGCAATGTCCACTTACCATCTTGGCCGTCCTGCGTAAACTAACGCTCCTGCTACTTCCTGTAGCGTCATCCGTGATTATCCTAAAGTAACTCCTAGCTACTAAGTGCTTCATGCACTTCCTTATTCTTCCTTGTATCCGTTTTAGCTTGTCCTTTATGCTTCCTGCTAGCGTCCGCTATGTTGCCTATTCCGTATCCTTGGCAGTAACTCAATCATTGAGCTATGTCGTCTTGACGAAGAGAAGTTTAAAGCAATCAGGGGGGAGAAATAGGACTGGACATTAAATAAATAAACGTCACAAAAATGAAAAATAAAAATAGACTTTAAATAACAATAACTTGGATTGAAAAAGGCCACTTATTAGTAGCCTTTAACTGATAATGCTCACGACAATGTGAGATATATCTCACGGCCTTATGTCCGTTTGGGCGCATTGGCTTACATCATAATTTTAAATAGTTGGCTCAATTATTGATTTAAATAGTAACTCGCCCTCTACTTGGTTAAAAGTAAGGTGTTTAAATGCTTCAAACTTTTCGGTTTTAAAAAATTCAGTGTGTTCTTTACGCGTTACAAATACAGCCATCCCCGTTGACTCAGCGTTACATTTAACTAAATCATCAAGCCCTCGTAGTAGGTAACGACCAAACCCTTGCCCATGAAAATGCGGATCTACGGCAATAAAAGCTAAAAAGTAGTAATTGCCTTTCTCTTTAAGGGCATCTCTAATTGTTTGTTCTTTATCTATTAATTGATTTGTTTGTAAGTAGCCCGCACTCAGCATTAATTTTAAACGCCAGTGCCAATAACGCTGCGCTTGTAATTGGCTATTAGATTCAAATACACACGCTACTGCTTTTAATTTATCGTTGCGGTATAAACCAATTAATGGCTGCTTTTCTTGCCAAAAACTACTGAGCTCTTCGCGAATTAATGATCGTAATTTTTTTTCGTATACTGATTTATTTTCGTCATTGTAGCTAAGCATGTTTTGTAATACAGGATCGTCATGATAAGCCTGATAAATTAGGCTTGCTGCAGTGCTAATATCTTCTGCGGCTAAATACTGCACGCTGAACGTATCAGCTGGCGTGGTTACACTCATTGTATTTCCTTTATTATTTTAGCTGTAGACTGTTTAACTTTATACCTAACTATATACCTAAAATTATTAACCGTAAATTCAGCGAGAGTTTAACTAGCTAGGAGTAGAGTTAATCCTTAGAATAAGTTTTCATTCGTTTAAAGGAGCAATATCATGGATACGACTAAACACGACATCAATACACTATTTGCACAGCTTGGATTACCTAATTCTAATGAACAAATAGATGCATTTATTGCCTCACATGAATTAGAAGACACAACACTACTCCAAGAAGCTTCTTTTTGGGATGAGGCACAACAGCACTTTTTAGCTGAATCGCTTGCACAAGACGGTGATTGGAGTGAAGTAATTGACGAGTTAGATGTACGCATTCGTCAAAGTAAGTAATTTTATTTAATGTACCCTCCCTTATTTATTGCTAACATAGCATCTGCGCAGCATTTATATGCTGCGTATTTATTTTATTAAAGAGTTATATATCTAATGAATTCAGTTGTATTTGATGCAATCAAAGCCCTTCTCGATGAAGGCAAAACCCCTACTGTAGCACTAACTAAAAGCCGTTTGGCGCAACCGGTTCCTATGCCGATGATTATTGCAGCAGTAAGCCAATATAAAAACAATCCTGATTCAATTAATAACTTCATGAGAAACCCACAGCAGTCAGATAATACTGAGCTTAAAACAAGTCAATTAGATAGAATTGAGCAAAAACTCGATAAACTTCTTGCACTGCTAGAACAAAAATAATTTGAGACTATAAATGTTCGTTGTTGATTTAACTTTTGATTGCTACCAAGACACCACCCTAGAACAAGCCGAACAAGCAATAAATCGCTTAGTAAATGCACTGCGTTTTAATGGTCAAATAATGGGTGAAGAGTTCCCAACCGTTTTAAAAGACGGCTTTTTTATTACCCGTGTAATGTGCCCTACTGAAGATGCAATGCACCCGCTAAATAACAGCCCGTTTGTTAAGCACAGTATCGAAAAGTTACATAGTGCGGGGCTACTTGCGCCAAAAGTAAAAGTGATTGGACAAGATATTCACTCCAACGGCGCTGATTGCTGTAAAGAACCATCAAGTTATATTTTATATACAACCTATGTGCATACGTGTAGCCCGCTTTATTGTGGTGATGACTTTTTGCCTGTGCCGTTATTTCGTATTCCGGCAATTGCTAATGGTGACTATAAAACGCTTATAAAATGGCAAGAAGATTGGCAAGCCTGCGATCAAATTCAAATTAATGGCGCAACCCGTTGTGAGTTTCCGGCACTTGAAGAAATATCTAGTATCCAAAGCGACTTATACAGACGCGGAAAAGACATAACAAAGCGAATTAGTTTTTTAACTAAAAAGCCAACCTATTATTATTTATACCGTGTAGGCGGCGTAGATAAAGCGTCTGAACTTGAACGAAAATGCCCCAGCTGTAATGGCGATTGGAAATTACCTGAATCGTGGTTTGGGTTATTCGATTTTAGATGTGAGCCGTGTGGTTTAGTGTCTAATATATCGTGGGATTTTCAGTAACCACTTTAATGAGCGCTTAAAATCAGCTTAGTGATGACGCTAAGCTGATTTATTAAACACGTTTTAAACCTCTAATGCCTTTAAAAAAGCATTAATGTTAGGTGCAAGTGCATGGTGTGTTTTTTTGCCTACGTGTTCTAAACATACTTCACCAGTGTGCACCAATACACTCACTAGTAAATCATCTTGATCTGTTAAACCAATAAATACCGTTTCTGGCTGCTTGAGCTTGCGTTTCATTAAAACGTGACCCGTTATATTTTGCTGTAACAAATTAAAGTCTTCTTCGTTCCATGCTTGTAGTAATTCAACCTGATGCCCATCAATAACTGCTGAAATACTTCCACCGTACATATGCCCATATAGCTCGCTAAGCTCTTTTGGAAACTCAATCTCAAGTGCACTGGCTAAATCATTAAGCGAACCTGCAGGTTGCTGACGCGCCCCCTGCCATTGAATGTTTCCTTGCTCGTCAACCTCACCAACTTCACATGGGCTTGGCCATTGCTCGTCGTGCGCAATAAGTGGGTACTTTGTGGTGTTTTTAAGGGTATTTTCGCTAAATGTTTGATGAAGTTGTTCTATAAGCAATGCAACAGACATACTGTGAAACTCATTTTAATTAGATATAATGTCCCTATTGTAACTATTTAAGAGCAAACATGACAGATTACAGCAATTCTCCAGACCTTAAAGGTAGCGTATTAGGCCAATCTACTGAGTATGTAGATGTGTACACGCCAAGCTTGCTTTTCCCTATTGCGCGCAAACTAAATCGTGATGCTTTAAATATTGACGAAGCAGAGCTTCCATTTAAAGGCCAAGATATTTGGACAGGTTACGAGCTTTCATGGCTAAACAATAAAGGTAAACCGCAAGTTGCCGTAGCCTTATTTACCTTTGAGTGCCAAAGCAGCCATATTATTGAGTCAAAGTCGTTTAAACTTTATTTAAATAGCTTTAACCAAACCCGATTTGAAAGCATTGATATAGTAAAACAGCACTTAATTGATGACTTATCAAACGCGGTTAACAGCCCTGTCAAAGTGACTTTATATAATCCTGATGATTACAATTGCTTACCGTGTACGGCGCTGCCAGGTGAATGTATTGATGACTTAGATATTGAAATTAATAATTACGATATTGATGCTAATTCACTTAAAGCAAAAAGTGATAACGTAGTTACAGAAACGCTCTATAGCCATTTACTTAAATCGAACTGTTTAATTACCTCCCAGCCTGACTGGGCAAGTGTGATTGTACGATACACAGGCGAGCAAATATGTCGCGAATCGTTACTGCGTTACTTAATTTCGTTCAGAACGCATAACGAATTTCATGAGCAGTGTGTTGAGCGTATTTATAGCGATTTAACAACACAACTTAATATTAAAGAGTTAGAGGTTTACGCGCGTTATACTCGTCGCGGCGGGCTTGATATAAACCCGTATCGCTCTACGCATTATAACGACACGCCATTTGCAGTTAAAATTAATCGTCAATAGATTTTTTGCACTGGAATATAAATATTGAAAAAGGAGCCTAGGCTCCTTTTTACATTTTTTAATTAACTTCGCGCTTAGTGGGTATGGGCATACCACACACATCAACGTAGTTATGTGCTTTAACAAACCATGGTTCAACACGGTTTTTACGAGCACTAATTAAGTTTTTAAACACCGGTGAGTTTGTTTTCATCACTTTAAATATACTTTTATCGCTTTGTATATCGCCAAGAACTTGTATATTGGTAATTGGGTTAAATACTTTACCTTCAGTTGGTGTACGCGCTAAACGATTAAAATGCTCTATACCTTCGAGCACTCGACCAAACACCGTAATGTTTTTATCAAGGTAGCGTGGGCCTTGTCCTATTGTTACAAAAAACTCCGTACTCGCACTATTTATATCGTTATCGCGCGCCATTGCAAACACACCACTACAATGCACTTGCCATGTTTGCGTATGTGCTGAATTTTGAGCAACTGCAAAGCCGTTTAAAAAGCCAGTAACTGGTGCATATCCGTCGCCATTTAGCTCAGTAATTAAAAGTGGTTTGTTTGTTGTTAAATAAAACTCAGCAGGGACTGTTTTATCTGCCGTTTTAATTAACTTTTTACCCGAGCTGTCGCCACCTTGCGCTACAAAACCCTCAACAAACCGATAAACGCTAGTATTTTTATAAAACCGTTCTCGCGCTAACTTTTTAATGTTTTGAACGTGCTTTGGGGCAAGCAGTTCATTAAGCTCAATGTACGCATCGCCCGTTGGCAGCGTTATCTTTAAAATATTTTGAGCGTTCACTACTCGCCAGTCATTATCTGTTGCACTAGCAATTACTTCACTCGCGCTCAATAAAGGTAGCTCTTGATTAGCAACATCATCACCGAGTTGTTGAGCACAACCGCTCAACAAAACACTAAGCAGAGCTGGCAATATAATTTTTTTCATCGCTTATATCCTTATAATTATTATAGTTTTGGTTATTCCCAATCAAACTTATATAGCACATCAACATTTTGGTATAGGCCGCTCGTTATTTCTATGTATAACTGTGAAAGTAACTGATAACGCACAGCCACTTCACTGAGCGAATCAAATACACCCACGCTATATTTAACTTGTAAGCTAGGTGCTACGTAACCTGATATTTCTACTTTGGTGCTATCACCACTACCTGATGAGCTTAAACTTACATCTGACAGCCCAAAGGTTTCACCTACCTTAGAAACAACCCCTTCGCTGCGGCTAACCCCTTGAGAAAGCAATAACTGCGTAAGCATCGCATCGCTTGACGAACTTTCTCCATCGCCTAAAGGTTGGCCATTAAGTAAATATGCGAGTGCTTGAGCTTGATCCATCGCAGGCTCAGAAAATATTTTAAGCGTTGGTTGTTCAACATTACCCGTGAGCGTAACCCCTGCAATGACACCATTTGCAGTCGTATCGGGGTTACGTATAGCTTTAATATTTAAAAATGGTTGTTCAATTGAACCGCTAAAACCTACTTGCCCGGTGCTGATTATTAAATCTTGCCCAAAGGCTAAGTAAGTACCTTCAATTAAGTTAAGCTCACCTGTGGCTATAATTGGCGCACCTTGACTCATTTTTATCGCTAAATCACCCGCAACTTTTGATTCCAAGCCAAACGACTCTACTTTTACATCGTTTTTAACAATCACTTTTAAATCTATGTCGTAATCAAATGGGACTGTTTCGGTGGCCTCAGTTTTTTGATCAACAATAATTTCATCATCGCTAACTTGCACCGCGCCCTCAGGAAGCTCTTCAATCATTATACGACCGTAAGGCACAACTACCTCACCAGCAAGCTTGAGTGCATTATTAGCCAAGCCTATTTTTAAATCCGGCGATACTTTAAAAGTGACCCCTTGCTGTGCACGTACATAAAACTGATCGCCAACTACCGCAACATTTACAGCAGGCTGCGCACCTTGCCAATCAACGTCACCGGTTAGATTTATTTTACCGCCTTGATTGTCGTTTAAGTTGCCTTTTATTGTGGCTGTTGTTTTATCAAACAATACGTTTATATTTGAGTTTTGCAGCGCTATAGGTAATTGCTCGCCCTCTAAACTAATATCGCTAACATTAAGCTCCCCATTTAATAAAGGATCTTTTAACGTACCTGCTAACGCCACTTTACCGCTAATATCACCTTTTAACTGCTCAAGGGTTTCAAGAAAAGGTTGTAAGTCTGAAAGGAGTATTTTATCAATATTAATGGTGCCATTAAGCGCTTGCGTATCTTGTATATCATCGATATTAATTTGTGTATTAATTTTGCCTAATACACTTGATTCTAAATTAGCTTCAAGCCTGCCAATTTGAGAGTCCGAAAACGCACTAATAGTTAGAGTTTCGATTGGTAATTTAAAACGATCTTCTTCCGAGGTAAGCACTGCTTCTAAGTCGCTAGAATCGATATTTGCGCGTAATGTTTTAAGCGCACCGCTTTGCCAATTAAGTGCTACATCGCCAGCTATATTACCGCGAGTACGAATGCTATTAGGTAAAAAGTGCTTAAGCTCCTCAAGTGCTAAGTTGCTTAGTTTAGCATTTAACTGACCGAGATTTTTTGACTGCGCTAAGGTGTCTATACATAATTCACTTTGCTCAGATGCCCAACAATGTGCACTTACATCAAAGTCGCCACTTTGCGTATTAACCATAATGGCAATATTTCTAGTATTACTAAAACTAAGCTTTTTATCGCTAAGCGTTACATTACTAAGCTCGCCATTCCAAGTGGTATTATTAATTTTGCCATTAACTTCAAGCTCTATACTGCCTTGCTCGGCATCTACAGATGCCGTAAGTTGATGATCTGTTTTGTCGCCGCTAATATCAATTTTAACGCTATTAATTTGCTGTTCGGCCACCAACGCCGAACCAACACTTACCGAAACATCGGTTTGCCAATCGGCTGCGGTATCTAACTGCCCTTTTACTGATAGTTTATTAATGTTTATTTCATCAAAAATAAAGCGATCTAGTATTAGTGCTAAATCAACAGAGGGCGTTAACCTTTCCCCCCTTACTTTTAAATTTGCGTTGCCGTCAGCAGTAAATGGAATATTAGCTTTTTCATCACTTTTTAGCGTTACTTTGCCATCAACCTGCCAAGTATCGTTAACTTGCCCGCTTAGTGCTAATTTATTGGTGCCGCTACTTAAATAAAAGCTATCAATATTAGCTTTTAACGTGTTGTCTAGCTTAAAGTTTGAGGCAAATTCTAGTGGCACGTCGTTAAGTAATCCGTTTAACTTTGTATTATTCATTTGTAGCTGCCACTTGTCGTCAGCTGCATTAAACGAGCCTTTAAACTGTCCTGAAATATCACTGGTAGCGGCATCAGTTAAATACTGCGCTTTTAAGTTAGCAAGCGTGCCATTAAAGTTAGCCTGTATGCCCTTTTGCCAATCAACATTGGCTTTTATAGTTGCACTGCTTTCGTTCGCTTTAATGCTTAGCGCTTGTAAAGTTGCTTTGGTGAGACTGCCTTTTAATTGGGTATTTAAGTCAACAGCTGGGTACGCACCTAATTGGCTATTCCCCTGTAGGCTAAGCTGATAGTCGTCAGCATTACCTTGTGCGTTAAGGCTTACATTTCGCACTTTAAGCTCATTACTTTGTGCATCAATAAGCCACTGTTTAATTTTGCCATTTAACTCAAACGGATAGTTTTTCTGCTTTAAATTTGCCGTTGCCGTTAAACTAAGCGGATATTGTCCCTGCGTTTCTAAATTTAAGTTTAGATTTGATAAGTCACCATTCAACTGCAAATTGGCTTGGTGCTCGTCACTTTGTAAAACAACATCCCCTTTCACGGGCAAATTCCCTGCAAGCTCAGCATTAAGATGCGTATTAAGCTGCCACTGTTCATACTTTGCTGAGAATGACTCTAAATTAATAACCGCATCTTCCACACTTAATTGCAGCGAGATGTTTTCAATAACATGTTGGGCTTCGTTTTGCTCAATCGTAATTTTAGCTATTTCAAAGTCTTCAACAACTAAATCAAGTGGCGAAGTAAATTCTATATTAGGCAACGCGGGTAGGTGCGTTAAAGGCGCTTGAGTATTTTGCGCCGTTTGTGTTTTCGCATCTTGTTCTTGCTCTTTTAAGGCAACAAGTATGGTGGGAATATTCAGGCTTTTAACCGTCAGCTTTGAACCCTCTGCTTTTGCTGAGAGTTTAAAGTTATTAACGCTTACGTTTGCACTTGGATGCTCTAGAGTAAATTTATTGATCGCAATGTTTTTCACAGCAATATTAAAAGGTAAGCTGATTTTTTCAAGCGGCTCTGCCGCGGCTTCTTCTTGTGACTCTGCAGTTTTTGGTAATGTTAAATTTATAGATTTAGCACTTAAGTTATCTATACAAATTCCATCGCACTGCCACCAAAACAAATCAATTTTCAATTGTTGTGCATTAAAGTCCAATCCGTTGCTAGCAAAGCGTACATTAAAGGCATCATTATAAATAAAACGGCCATCTTTAATTTCAATATGTAGTCCATCTACCGCTTTGTTTGCACTATAAGCAATAAATTGATTACCGGGTGCGGTAAATAACAAACAAAATAGTGCAACAACTAACGTGACAAAAATAGCACTTACGGCGGCTGTTATCTTTTTTAATACTGACATTAAATTTCTGGCCCTATGGTAATACTTAAACGTGTGCTTTTACTTTCTTTTGTTAATCCCCAAGCGTGGTCTATACGCACAGGGCCTACAGGTGTTAAATAGCGAAAACCAAAACCAGCACCTACTTCAAAGTCATCCGAAAAATCATTAGTCGCAGTACCACCATCAACAAATAAAGCTGCTCGCCAATTTTTAGCAACCTGATAGTTGTACTCTATTGTACTGGTTAGTAAGTATTTACCACCGATGAGGTCGCCATCATCATTTTCTGGCGATATTGATTGATATGCAAAGCCACGAACGCTTTGATCACCACCAGCGTAAAAGCGCAGTGAGTAAGGTACGTTTTCAATATCATCAACAAGCATTGCCCCCACATTCGCTTTTAAAAACACCAAGTGGCGGTCAAAATAAGTGCGTAGCCATGCATGTTGCATTTGCACCCTAATCAAATTAGTACTCGAAAGCACATCATCTAAGCCAAACTCAGCAGATATAAGCCACTGCTCTCCCCAATAAGGAGTCGTGCCGCCTTTTGATTTTTTGCGCGCATAGCTAATGCCAGGCATTAACATTTCGGTACTTGCTTCGTCTTCATCACCGATGCGGTAGGTTTCTTGGTCGCGGCGTAAAAATGCAGTACGCACCCACTTATTTTCGGTTAACCATTGGCGCTGTAATTGGCCAGTTAATATTTCGCTGTAGGTATCTTCAGCGAGCTCATCTTCTAATTTATAACCGACAGAAAAGCGCCATAGATCATCGTTAGGATCATCTACAGGTACGGTATAAGCCATTGAAATATTCTGCTGTTTTTCAGAAACATTGAGATTTGTTTCTAAATAATGCCCATTTTCTGTAATCCAAGGCTTCGTCCATTTAAAGCGAACCCTAGGCTCTGTTTCAGTGAAGCCTGCTCCTATTTCAAAACTATTCGCAGGCTTGGATGATACCTCTACTTTAACAGGTACTTGGCCATTTTTACGTGCAACAATATCGGTATAAACACGCACGCTTGCAAAATAAGGAGTGCTTGATAAGTCAAGATTGTAGTCTGCTATTTTTGTTGACTTATAAGGCTGTCCTTGAGTAAAGGGGGCTAAAGAACGTATATATTTTTCAGCTGGGTTATTACTAGCAATTTGTATATCGCCAAACTGATACCTAACTCCGGTATCAATTATGAAAGTAATAACAGCACTATTTTTTTTAAGCGATACTTCTAATTTGCGCGCTGGCCACTTAGCATCAAAATAACCAAGCTCTAGTAGCATAGATTCTATTTTTTTATGAGCAGAGTCATATTTACCATGATTTAAAACATCACCTTGCTTTAAGTGATTGCTTTTAATCAATGCCTGTAATTGGGTATCGCTTTGACCATCACCGTTTAGCGTAATATTAATTGCTTCTATGCGAGTTGCAGGCCCCCGTTCAACTTTAACAATTAGTTCGCTGTCGTCTTTATCATAAATAACCTCGACGGTCGGGCTATAATAGCCAAGTGCTTTGATACTATTTAGTACTTGTTTTTGAGCATAGCGGCGAAGTGTACGGGTTGGCTTCTCGCCAATTAACTGCTTGAGGTAAAGAGCTACGTTATTTTCTAAATCGCCACTTAACCCTTCAATTTCGTAATCTTCTATGACTTTTTCTGCCGCATAGCTATTTGTCGCAATTAAAGCGCTCACAACACACATGCAACGTAAAAACTTAATAAACAAGTAAATATCCTTACTTTTAATATCTAACAAAAAACTGTTTAATTACCCGCATATTAGCATAGCCATAATGAGCAACACATTAACTTAATAACAATCTAACGCGTAAATTTAACTTTGAATAAATATCAGCATAATTAAAATTAGTACGCGTTAAGACAATATTTTAGTTACAATAGTGCCTACGAATAAAAAATTAATTTTAAATGAGTTTTTAATGCAATTCCCTGATGATGATAACGGCCAACTTTTAGCCGAAATAGCCGCTGCTGGCATTGATTTAAATAAAATGCACCAAGTCGATTTTTTTATTTTATTTGAACAAGAAGCCGATGCTGAAAAATTTGCTAAAGAAATAGTCTCTGATGCATTAGTTCAAAATGCTGAGCTCGAAAAATGCAAAGACACTGGCGTTTGGGAAGTAATCACTCAAGTACAAATGGTGCCAGAGCACACCCTTCTAGGACAAGCAGAGCAATACATTGAAAGTATTGCTAATAGCTTTAATGGATACGGTGATGGCTGGGGATTAATGGACGGTGACGAGGCTTAATTGCCTTTTAGTTCAATGTACTCTATCAGTTAAGCTTAGCGGCTTAACTGATTTGCCTTTCTAAAACCCCCTTTATAGTCAAATAGCTTATCAGCCACTTTCCAACCATACTTTTTGCTTTTTCGTGCAATAACAAAATCCGGTGGTACTAATTCAAATTGTGAGTTTACTACTTGCGCTGCAGTTTTAAAATTAATAGGTGTTTGCCCAAGCCCTACTCGTAGACCAAATTGCTTATTAAATATAAATTGCCCGCCTTTATTTGCGAGGTTATATACTTCATCGCAACTTGCACCATCTTCATCAAAATACGTTATTTTAATAAGTTCATCTTTAATTTGAGTTACCGATAACCCACTACATCGAAGCACAAGTGCGTCTTTCAAGTTTAATGCATTACGTAACTTATCATCAGGGTCGGCCATTACCGCGCCGCAATCATGGCATTTACGTGCAGCAATATCATTTTGGGCACCGCACTGCTCACACTCTTTAAACCTAAAACGATAATCGCACTGCTCTTTATGCCCATCATCGTCTTCTAACAGCCCTTTACAGCGCCTGCCAAAGTGCTCTATTACTTTTCCTGCAGAATCAGTTTTACCCCAAAATATATTCGCAAAACCACAGCCAGGACAAAGTACCTGCACAGGTTCATTATCACTATCGCCTTTTTTATCGCCTACTTCTGGGTGAAATAAATTAAAACCATTGCCAGCATAATCTATTACTAAGCAATCCGTTTTTGATTCAGATAACCTGAGACCTCGCCCCACAATTTGTTGATATAAACTAACTGATTCTGTAGGTCTTAAAATAGCTATAAAGTCGACGTGTGGCGCATCAAAGCCGGTTGTTAGTACCGATATATTAACTAGATACTTTAATTGCTTAGCTTTAAATTGCTTAATGATTTTATCGCGCTCAGTGTTTGGCGTATCACCTGTTATAAGTGCACTTTGCTGAGCTGGCAAATAGCTTAATATTTCCTGAGCATGCATTACCGTGGCTGCAAAAACCATAACACCTTCACGCTCTTCACTGTATTGAATTACTTGCTGTAATATAGCTTTCGTTGCGCGCTCACTGTTTTTTAAAAGCGCATTCATATCATCAGTCGTATATTGCCCAAATGCATTGCTATCTAAAGACGAAAAATCATAATGGCTAATCGCTGCATCAACTTCGTTTGGCGGCGTTAAATAATTATGTTTGATCATATACCTGAGTGGTAATTCAAAAATACAACTTTTAAACGGGCTTTCATTAGTCCCTTTAACAAAGCCATGATAATGATGATGGTATATCCACCCCGTTCCTAGCCGATAAGGTGTTGCTGTTAAACCCAATACTTTTAACTGAGGGTTATATTCTTTTAAACTACTTATTACTTTTCCGTACTGGCTTTTTTTATCCCCATTTACCCTGTGGCATTCATCAATAATAAGTAACGAATAATGCTCATTTAATTTATTTAAATTACGAGAAAGTGATTGCACACTGGCAAAGGTTACTTGATGGTTTAATGACTTTTCTTTTAAACCTGCTGAAAATATACTCGCCTCTAAACCAAAACTTTTATATTTTTGCGAATTTTGCTCTACTAACTCTTTGACATGAGCAAGTACTAATATTTTTTGCTTAGCAATACGGGCAAGTTCAGCAATAACAAGGCTTTTACCTGCACCGGTCGGTAGCACAATAACGGCAGGATCATTACTCTTTCTAAAGTGTAAAACGGTGCGTTCTACGGCTTCTTGCTGGTAAGGTCTTAGTTTATAGCTCATGGGAAAACAAATAGGTTTGAGTGAAGAGATTTTAGCAAATAATAGCTGGGAGTTTTAAACTTTAATTATATTTTATTGAGGGGGAAACAAAAAAGAGAAGCCGAAGCTTCTCTTATATTTAGCTTTAGGCTAAAAATTTCTCAAGCTCAACACCTTCAAACGCTTTAGGACGACGGCCACGGCCTGTCCATTCAATAGTCTCACCATTAAGTTCCATACGGTACTTAGGCTTAACTTTAGTACGTTTGTCAGATGCTCCATCTTGTAAATCTTCTAGCGTAAGTCCTTTTTCTTTTAAAAGATCCAAAACTTCCTGTTTCGCTTTTTGCTGCTGGGTATATTTTGAAATTGCATCATTGATAAGCTGTTGGGCTTTTTCAAGATCCGTTAATGATGCTGTTTTAATAAAAGATCGGACTTCTTTCATTTATATCTCGCTAAATAAGTAAATCAAGTTTGATAGTATTGTAATTTAATACGTTAGAACAAACCAAGTAATACTTTAAATTACTATGTTATATTGAATTTAAGTCAAATACTACAAATCAACTGGCCTCATAGCCTGTGTTAATGTTGGATCAGAAAACTGCCACTGCATATCTCTAATAAATCTTTCAATTTCAGTTGGATCGACAATAAATCCGCAATTGGAATCTTGATTTCGGCAACCCATTCCAACTACATTTGAACCCGTAGGTTTGCCTGGAGCAGGTATATATCTCAGTGCAGCTAGCAATTCATCGAACATGTCGTTTAACGATTCTGATTTAACTTCAATCCTCTCAATTGATAAGTTAGGATCTGTTTGTGGCAGTTTTATACCTAGAGAGATCAAGCGAAGATTAGACTCTTCTACAAAATATGCTGACTTTTTATAATACTCAACAGCTTTTTCTTGGTTATTTTCCTCTAATTCATAATACTTTGCTAAAACAAACTGAGCTTTATGATAGTCCTCATTGGATGCAGCCTCTAAATAAGTCTTACCTTTTTTATAATCTTTATCAATTAGTTTACCATCAATATAAAATAGACCTAAAAAGTAATTTGCTGCAGTAACGTCATTTTTAGCAGCCCACTCTAACCAATTAATTCCTTTTTTAACTTCAACATTTCCACCTTCACCATTTAAATACATTAACCCTAGTTTAAATTGGGCTGTGGGACTTCCATATTTCGCACTATTCAAAAAATAACGTCGTGCCTTACTATGATTTTTTTCTATACCGTACCCTTTGTAATAAAATGTCCCTAATACTTCCGTCGCCTGTGGGATATCTTTGCGCGCATATTTTTTAAAATCTTTAAAACGTTGCTTACATACTTTTGTATCGCACTCAGTAATTTCTTCTGAACGGCCATTCTGACTAAACAGTAATACACTTAAAATGAGCAGTAACTTTACTATCGCTTTCATATTTCCCTCTTTATAAGAATTATATCCATTAATCAATCTTAAACTCTATAACGTACTAAGTTTAAATTATATACAACATTTAATATAATCAATAATTAAGGTATTTCCAACTTTAATTAAAAATAAAAAGTTAAATACACTTTAATACAAAAAAATTGAGAAGCTTTGAGAGCTCTTGAATAACTCCTTGGCTATGTGAGAGGCGAATTACTTTGAGAAATTCAGATTTTTTAGTGCAAACTTCTAGCCCACTCAAAATTATTAATAACATCAAACCTATTAAGTAGAAAAACTCGTAGACTTGCTTCCTTTATCGCTCACCTAAGAAACTTATAAAATGACCAGGGTTGTTACTTTAAGGTAAAGAAGGCTGACATTAGAATCAATAGTTTGATTCTTGGTCTGCATAGTAATTGATAATGACAAACAGCTGAGAATAAATCTCATTTTGAAATTCCACTTAAAGAATATTCTATATAAAGTTATTAACGCATTAGGATACAGTGATAAATCAATTCAACTTACATTGAGCCAATTGGCCAACGCTTCCTTATATACTTATTGCTAGGTTAGTTACTCGAAAAGAAAATCATAAGTATACTGACCTTGATGACAGAGCCAATGAGTTACCTATCAGCCGAATATTAGTAATTTATATAATCATTGGTCATCAAGAAAAAGCATTATATGCTTGGTAATCAATTAATATTAAGAAGTTTTTTACGTACAGATAATGGGGTGCACAACACACTTAAGAGAGGTTTTTTACCGTACCAACTGAGTTTTATTAGTCGTTTATTTAAAATAATAAGGTTAGTGTATTCCTTAGTAGCGGCAATAATACCTAGTTATTTTATACGACCACAGAAAGCTTACTTCTACGGCTTCTAGGAGAGGAAGTTTCGTCAGAATCGAGCCTGTAACGGATTCTGTGTAACTGCCCGTTGTTAGATTTTAAATATGCTTACTGAGGCGTTCCTCAAATTCAATGATAAAACGACTCATTGCATTACGCCAGTCTCGAATTGGCATC